>NZ_JBHYHC010000095.1:0-35321 GCF_042738955.1 Umezawaea sp. NPDC059074 | reverse complement strand
CCAGGCCGGAAATCGCAGCCACCACCCGACCAGGCCGGAAATCGCAGCCACCACCCGACCAGGCCGGAAATCGCAGCCACCACCCGACCAGGCCGGAAATCGCAGCCACCACCCGACCAGGCCGAAAGCCGCAGCCACCACTCGACCACGCTGGAAGCCGTAGCCGCCACCCGACCACGCCAAGAGCCGAAGCCCAACCCGAAACCCAAGATCAACGCGACGAAAGATCCCTCAACGCCGAAGCCAACCCAGCCAGGTGATCCGTGGCGTCGTTCAACGCATGCCGGTGATCCACCGCCGTGCTAGCCGCCAACGCCTTCCCAGCAGCCGCGACCAGCACGCAGTACCCGTCCACCCCTTCGTCCAACTGCCCCCGCAGCCGCCGAACCCCTTCGATCAACGGCCCCCGATCCAACGGCGGCGCCGTATCCCGAGCCCTCTCCACGGCCTGCAACTGCGCGGACACCGCCCGAATCGCCGAAGCGGCCTCCAGGCTCGTAGCCCGAGCCTGCTCCACGGACGAGTCCGGCACCGAGGTCAACGACGCCGACCCCAACTGCCGAAGCAGTTCCTGCAACGTCTCCTCAGCCTCTTCCAACCGCTGCATCGGCTGCCGAGCCGCCGACGAGTGCGCGGGCAACGGCACCCGCACCGGAGGCGCGGTCAACGCCAGGTGCTGCTTCGCGGCCTTGATCTCCCGCATCTTCGCCCCGGTCCGGAACGCCAGCACCCCGACGACAGCGCCGCCGACGGCCGCCCCGACCCCGACGCCCACCGCGAACACGCCCAGGAACGTGAACAACCCGATCACGGCCAGGACCGCCAGCACGCTGAACCAGACCGTCATCACCCGACTGGCCCGGCGGTGTCTGCGGTCGAGTTTCGCGACCGGGTTGTTCCAGGCGTCCAGACGCCGACGCACTTGGTCCGCGACGGGGCCCTGCAGTTGACCGCTGACCATCTGCGCGATCTCTCCCGCGGTCTTCTTGCGGGGCCCCATCCCGTAGCTCATCGACGTCCCCGGATCAGCCCTGGCTTGCGGGCGGGTTCTGCTGCGGCATCTGCTGGGTCTGCTGCGACTGCTGGACGCGGGCGGCGATCTCCTGCTGGATGCTCGCCGCGGCGCTGTTCGACGAGCCGCTGGTGACCTCGCCCGCGACCTTGCCGCCGCCCATGGAGGCGCGGATCTGCTCCAGGCGGGACGAGCCCGCCATCTGCGTGGTCGACTGCTGGACTTCCAGCATGCGGCCCTGCACGGAGTTCTGCGCCAGCTCCGCGGAGCCGAGGGCGGTGGTGTACCGCTTCTCGATCTTGTCGCGGACCTCGTCCAACGAGGGGGTGTTGCCGGGCGCGGCCAGCTCGGACATCTGGCGCAGCGACGAGGAGACCTGCTCCTGCATCTTCGCCTGCTCCAGCTGGCTGAGCAGCTTGGTGCGCTCGGCGAGCTTGGTCTGGAGGACCATCGCGTTGCGCTCGACGGCCTGCTTCGCCTGGGCCGCCGCCTGCAGCGACTGGTCGTGCAGCGTCTTCAGGTCCTCGATGCCCTGCTCCGCGGTGACGAGCTGCGTGGCGAACATCGTCGCCGCGTTCTCGAACTCCGAGGCCTTCTTCTCGTCGCCCTTGGCCCTGGCCTCGTCGGCGAGCACCAGCGCCTGGCGGGCGGAAGACTGGAGCTTCTCGACCTCGCCGAGCTGGCGGTTGAGCTTCATTTCGAGCTGGCGCTGGTTGCCGATGACCGCGGCCGCCTGCTGGGACAGCGCCTGGTGCTGCCGCTGTGCCTCCTCGATGGCCTGCTGGATCTGCACCTTCGGGTCGGCGTGCTCATCGATCTTCGACGAGAACGACGCCATGAAGTACTTCCACGCCTTCACGAAAGGGTTGGCCATCTCCTACGCCTGCCTTCTCCGTACTTTCCTGGCTCGCGCTCGTGATTGGCAACGACCCGGTGCCGGTGTTGGTTCCATCGTGTCAGTTGTGCCGCGCTGCTTCCACCGACCTGGGGAGATATCCGGGATCACCCTGAGACCGCCCCGCGACTTTCGTCGTCGGCGTGGTCAATCCTCCCCCGCCGCGTCCGGGGATGGTCGGCAACCCCCACTCGGCGTGGCCAACTCGTTGTACGCGACAGCGCCGAGACGGGGTGTCCCCCGCTCGGCGCTGTGATCGCGTGTGTGGATCAGGCCGCCACCACGGCACCGCGCGGTGGACTGATCGAGGTGGACAACCTGTGGCTGAGGACGGGCTGCAGCCGCAGGTCGGACAGGTCGTTGCCGATCACCGCGGGCACGAGCGTGCCCGCGTCCAGACTCGGTTCCAGCCCCGCCTTCGCGGGTTCGGGGCGCTTGGTGAGCGCCGCCGGGCTGGTGACCGGCTCCAGGGCGCCCATGTCACTGGCGACCCGGTTCAGTAGTTCGGACAGGGGCAGGTCCAACGCCTCGCAAATAGCCGCCAGCAACTCGCTGGAGGCTTCTTTGCGGCCACGCTCCACCTCGGACAGGTACCCCAAGCTGACACGGGCGGTCCTGGAGACCTCGCGCAGCGTGCGGCGTTGGGTGGTGCGGGCATGGCGGAGCCGATCACCGATCGCCTCGCGTAGCAGCACGGTCATCGCGCGCCTCCTTCCGGCCGGCCGTGCCCCCACGTTACCGATACACCCGGACAACGGGCAGTTACTTCGGGACACGTCCGCCAAGGGCGAACGAGTGGCGGGGCCGTCGAGTTCCCGGCCCGTTCACCGCTCGGCCACGGAATCCACCGGGCACGTCACCCGGAAGTGCTGGTCAGCCGGGTCACCAGCAGGGCGAGGACGCCGTCGACCGACTGGGACCGCACGGCGTGACGGTCACCACCCAGAGTCATCGTCTCCACCGCGGTTCCGGTCTCGTTCGAGACGGCCACGTGGACCGTGCCGGGCGCGACGCCGTCCTGCGGGTCAGGGCCGGCCACACCGGTCAGCCCCAGGCCCCAGGTCGCCCCGCACCGCGTTCGCGCGCCCACGGCCAACTGGCGGGCCACCTCGGGGTGCACCGCGCCGTGCGCGGCCAGCAGGGCCTCGTCCACGCCCGCGAGCGCGTGCTTCAGGTCGGTCGCGTAGACGACGAGGCCGCCGCGCACGACGGCGCTGGCGCCCGGCACGGACGTCAGCGCGGCCGTCACGAGACCGGCGGTCAACGATTCGGCCGCGGCCACCGTCTCGCCGCGGCTCCGCAGCAGGGCGACGACGGCGGCCGGGTCGGTCACGCGCCCGCCACGGCCCGACGGCCGCGGGCGCGCAGCCGCACGGCGCGGATCACGTAGTCGACGCCCGTCACGACGGTCAGGATCACGGCCGCGCCCATGGCGACCTGGGACACCGGGACCAGCAGCGACGGCAGCGGCAGCAGGTAGAGGCCGATGGCGAAGATCTGCACGAGCGTCTTGGCCTTGCCGCCCCGGCTGGCCGGGATGACGCCGTGCCGGATGACCCAGAACCGAAGCAACGTGACGCCGATCTCGCGGACCGCGATCAGCACGGTCACCCACCACGGCAGTTCGCCGAGCAGGCTCAGGCCGACCAGCGCGGCACCCGTGAGGGCCTTGTCCGCGATCGGGTCGGCGATCTTGCCGAAGTCGGTGATCAGGCCGTGCTTGCGGGCCAGGTTGCCGTCCACGTGGTCGGTGAACGACGCGACCGCGAACACCGCGAACGCGGCCAGCCGCCACCCGGTCTGGTGGCCGTCCGCCGTGAAGAGGGCGGCCAGGAACACCGGGACCAGCACCAACCGCGACATCGTGAGGATGTTCGCGATGTTCAGCAGGGGCACGGGTGTGGCCGCGGGCTCCCCGCCGACGTCGGTCATCGGGGACCGCCCCTCGGCAGGACCTCGAGCGGGGTGCACACCAGGTCGACGCCCTCGGACGAGTCGACGAGGCAGCGGACCAGGTCGCCGACCTTGAGGCCCTCGGCGTCCACGATCACGCACTCGCCGTCGACCTCGGGGGCCTGGTGGGCGGCGCGGCCGACGCAGTCGGACTCCTCGTCCTCCTCGTGCTCGACCAGGACGACCACCTCCTGCCCGACCCGGTCCTCGGCGCGCTGGGAGGTGAGCTCCTCGACCAGCGCCGTGAGACGCGTCACACGGGCGGTGATGGTGTCGGCGTCCAGCTTGTCCGGCAGGTCCTCGGCCTCGGTGCCGTCCTCGTCGGAGTAGCCGAAGACGCCGACCGCGTCGAGCATGCCCTTGGTGAGGAAGCGCTCCAGCTCGGCCACGTCCTCCTCGGTCTCGCCGGGGAAGCCCACGATCACGTTGCTGCGGATGCCCGCCTCGGGCGCCAGCTCGCGGATCTGCTCGATCAGGCCGAGGAACGACTCCGTGGAGCCGAAGCGGCGCATGCGGCGCAGCACGGTCTCGCTGGAGTGCTGGAACGACATGTCGAAGTACTGGGCGACGCCGGGCGTGGTCGCGATCGCCTTCACCAGGCCGGGCTTCGTCTCCGCGGGCTGGAGGTAGGACACCCGGACCCGGTCGATGCCCTCGATCTCGGCGAGCCGGGGCAGGAGCACGTCCAGCGCGCTGCCACCGCCCAGCTCGCGCGGCAGGTCCTTGCCGTAGGAGGTGGAGTTCTCGCTCACCAGGAACAGCTCGCGCACGCCCTGCTCGGCCAGCCAGCGGGCCTCGGCCACGACCTCGTCGGGGTGGCGCGACACGAACGAGCCGCGGAACGACGGGATCGCGCAGAACGAGCAGCGGCGGTCGCAGCCGGACGCGATCTTCAGCGGCGCCACCGGGGCGGTGTCCAGGCGCTTGCGCATGACCTTCGTCGGGCCCCAGCCGTGGCCGGGCACCTGCACGTCGTCCTTGGCGACCGCGGCGGGCCGCTGCACCGGCGTGAGGGGCAGCAGCGTGCGGCGGTCGACCGGCTTGTGCGACTCGATCGTCCGACCGGCGGCCACGTCGTCCAGGCGGGCGGCCAGGTCGGCGTAGTGGTCGAAGCCCAGCACCGCGTCGGCCTCGGGCAGGCTCGACGCCAGCTCCGCGCCGTACCGCTCGGCCATGCACCCGACCGCGACGACCTTCGCCCCGCTGTCCGACGCCGCGAGCAGCGTGTCGATGGAGTCCTTCTTGGCGGATTCGACGAAACCGCAGGTGTTGACCACCACGACGTCCGCGCCGCCGTCGTCGGTGTCGACCAGTTCCCACCCGCCGCTCGTCAGCCGACCGGCGAGTTCTTCCGAGTCGACCTCGTTGCGGGCGCACCCGAGAGTGAGCATGGCGACGCGCTTGGACGTGGTGGGAGTGGACACCGGATCAGAGTAACCGGCGAAGGGCACGGGACTGGAATTCACCTGTGGGACACGTGACGTCGGCGGAATTCCGCCACGGCACTAAATTCACGATCGTGAGCGGTGGCGTAGTCGTGCGAAGGGCCCGCACCAGCGACGTGCGGGCGATGAAGGCACTGGTCGACCAGTACGTCGGGAAGGTGCTGTTGGCGAAACCCCTGGTCACGCTGTACGAGAACGTGCAGGAGTTCTGGGTCGCCGAGGTCGACGGCGTGGTGCAGGGGTGCGGCGCGCTGCACGTCCTGTGGGAGGACCTGGCCGAGATCAGGACGGTCGCGGTCGACCCGCTGGCGCTCGGGCGGGGCCTCGGTCACCGGATCGTGGCGCAGCTCGTGGCCGTGGCGAGGGAGCTGGAGCTGTCGCGGATCTTCGTGCTGACGTTCGAGACGGAGTTCTTCGGCAGGCACGGTTTCGTGGAGATCGACGGCACTCCCGTGTCGCCGGAGGTGTACGAGGAGATCCGCCGCTCGGTCGACGAGGGCGTCGCCGAGTTCCTCGACCTCTCCTACGTGAAGCCGAACACCCTGGGAAATTCCCGGATGCTCCTGCACCTCTAACCGTTCGAACGAACACTAGAAGAGTCCTGGCTGTTACGGTGGCCGGGTGCTCTCCCTCACCGTGGACGAACTCGCGGCACGCGCCGGGCTGCCCAGCAGCACGATCCGGATGTACCAGACGAAAGGCGTCCTGCACCCGCCGCGGAGGCAGGGCCGCGTCGCCCACTACGACGACACGCACCTCGAACGCCTGACGCTCGTCGCCCGGTTGCAGTCGCGCGGCTTCTCGCTGCCCGCCATCGCGGAACTGGTGGCGGCGCGCGAGAAGGGTGCCAGCGTCGCCGCCGTCTTGGGCGTCGGCGACGCGGAGGGCCCGGACGACTGGGTGCGCATCCGCGTCCGAGACATCTCCCGCCTGGTGCCGACCGGCAGCCTCCGCCCGCGCCTGCTGCGCCGGGCCATGCAGTTGGGCTTGGTGCGCTGGCGGCACGGCTGGCCGCACTGCCGCCGGTGGGCGCTGGACGCGGGCAACCGCCTGACCGGCCTCGGCCTGCCGAGCGACGACGTGCTGGACAAGTTCACCGTGCTGCGCGAGGAGACGAACAAGGTCGCGGCCGAGTTCGTCGAGATCTTCGAACGCAGGCTGTGGCCCACCCTGACCGGCGACGAGGACCAACTCGACCGCGTCCGCGCACTCTTGGTGGAGTTGACCTACACCGCCGAGACCGTCGTCATCGGCACCCTGCGCGAATCGATCCGCGACGCCGCCGAGGAGTTCGCGGCCCGCCACGGCCTCCTGCCCAGCGCCGACTTCCGCCCGGCCTGGGTGGACGAGGCGGTCCCGATCGCCGAACGCCTGGTCGACCCGGCCCTCGACACCGACGTCCCGGACGACCCCGCGATCCGCCGCTTCCTCGACCGCGGCGACCAGGACGAGGGCCCCGCGTGAGACCTGCCCGGCACGGGTGTCGAGTCGTTCGAGCCGGTCTGAGGGGTCCGGCTCGCACGCCCCCGTGCCGGGCTCCCCGGACCGGGTGATGATCATTTTCCCGCACGGCGCTTAATCGGCCCTCAGGTCAACGAGTTTTACCGGTCGCGCAAACAACAAGAGGATTCACCCATTGTTATAAAGCATTACGCCGTATAGGGGTGACATAGGAGCCCGGAGTAGAGGTATGAACCACATCACACCTACTCTCTAGGGGGCTCCACTTTGTTCGCGACTTCCCTGCGCCGCACGTCCCGCACCACCGTCGCCGCGGTCATCGCCGTGTTCGCGCTGGTCCTCGGGTCCGGTGTCGCCCAGGCCGCCATCGACGCGCCCGCGGTGACCGACAACTACCTGTTCAGCAAGACGTTGGCGCAGTTCACCGCCATCAAGGCGCAGAAGCCCAACGCCGATCAGCTGGACTGGTCCGACGACGGCTGTTCCTGGTCGCCGGACAACCCGTTCGGGTTCAAGTTCCTGCCCGCGTGCCAGCGGCACGACTTCGGTTACCGGAACTACAAGAAGCAGGGCCGGTTCACCGAGGCGAACCGGCTGCGCATCGACAACAACTTCAAGGCCGACATGTACTTCCAGTGCGCGGGCAACTGGGCGTGCAACCGCACGGCCGACCTGTACTACGCGGCCGTGCGCGAGTTCGGTGCGAGTTCCGTGAGCACCGCCGACGCGGTCTCGAAGTTCAACGTCCAGGCGAAGGCCGCCGCTTTCGCGAAGTAGGCCGGTGAGGGGGCGGGCCGCGACGGCCCGCCCCGTCATTCCTCCGGGTCTCCGCCGCCGCGCATCAGGTACAGCACGGAGTCCAGCTCGTCCGGCTTGATCAGCACCTCGCGGGCCTTCGAGCCCTCGGACGGCCCGACCACGCCGCGCGTCTCCAGCAGGTCCATCAACCGGCCCGCCTTCGCGAAGCCGACGCGCAGCTTGCGCTGGAGCATCGACGTCGAGCCGAACTGGGACGTGACGATCAGCTCGGTCGCCGCGATCAGCACCTCGAGGTCGTCGCCGATGTCGGCGTCGATCTCCTTCTTCTCCCCGGCCTTCGCGGCCGTGACGCCGTCGGTGTACTCCGGCTGCGCCTGGTTCTTGACGAAGTCGACGATCTCGGAGATCTCCTCGTCGCCGACGAACGCGCCCTGCACGCGCACCGACTTCGAGGCGCCCATCGGCAGGTACAGCGCGTCGCCCATGCCGATCAGCTTCTCCGCGCCGGGCTGGTCGAGGATGACCCGCGAGTCGGTCAGCGACGACGTGGCGAACGCCAGCCGCGACGGCACGTTCGTCTTGATCAGACCGGTCACGACGTCCACCGACGGCCGCTGCGTCGCCAGCACCAGGTGGATTCCCGCGGCACGGGCCTTCTGCGTGATGCGGACGATCGCGTCCTCGACGTCGCGCGGCGCGGTCATCATCAGGTCGGCCAGCTCGTCGACGATCGCCATGATGTACGGGTACGGCCGGTAGACGCGCTCGCTGCCGGGCGGCGCGGTGATCTCGCCGGACTTCACCTTCCGGTTGAAGTCGTCGATGTGCCGCACCCGGTTGACCTGCATGTCCTGGTACCGCTGCTCCATCTCCTCCACCAGCCACGACAGCGCGGCGGCCGCCTTCTTCGGCTGGGTGATGATGGGCGTGATCAGGTGCGGGATGCCCTCGTACGGCGTCAGCTCGACCATCTTCGGGTCGATCAGGATCATCCGGACCTCGTCCGGCGTGGCGCGCGCCAGCAGCGACACCAGCATCGAGTTCACGAAGCTCGACTTACCGGAACCCGTCGAACCGGCCACCAGGAGGTGGGGCATCTTCGTGAGGTTCGCCGTGACGAAGTTGCCTTCGATGTCCTTGCCCAGCCCGATGAGCATCGGGTGGTTGTCCTTGATCGTGGTCGGCGCGCGCAGCACGTCGCCCAGCCGCACCATCTCGCGGTCGCTGTTGGGCACCTCGATGCCGACGGCGGACTTGCCGGGGATCGGCGCGAGCAGCCGCACGTTGTCCGTGGCGACGGCGTACGCGATGTTCTTGGTCAGCGCGGTGATCTTCTCGACCTTCACGCCCGGCCCGAGCTCGACCTCGTAGCGGGTCACGGTCGGGCCGCGGGTGAAGCCGGTGACCTGCGCGTCGATCGAGAACTGGTCCAGCACGCCGGAGATGGCCTCGATCATCAGGTCGTTGGCCTTGCTGCGGGTCTTCGGCGCGTCGCCGTCCTTGAGGACGGTCGGCGGCGGCAGCTTGTAGTCGCCCTCGACCGCGCGGGAGACCAGCGGCTCCTTGGGCTTCTCGACCGGCGGCGGCGCCTTCTCCTTGACCGGGGCCCGGCGCGGCGGCGGCGCGGGGACCTCCTCGTCGTCCAGCGGCAGTTCGGGCTGGACCTCGGTCTTCTCCACGGCCTGGCGGCGGTTGCGCGACGGCCTGCGCAGCTTGACCGTCTTGCCCTCCTCCGGGAGGTCGTCGAGGTCCTCGTCGGCGTCGAAGTGCTCGACCTCGCCGGGCTTCACGGCCTCCAGCACTTGGCGCACCGACTTGCCGGTGAACACCAGCACGCCGAACAGGCCGACCAGGATCAGCAGCGGAGCGGCGACCCAGACCGTGAGCCCCTGCGCGAGGAACCCGCCGGACAGGTAGCCGAGCGCGCCGCCCGCGGTGCGGCGGTCCACCGGGTCGTCCGGCAGTCCGCCCAGCAGGTGCAGCAGGCCGAGCACGGCCACGCCGAGCAGCAGCCCGCCGACGACCAGCCGGGGGCGGGTCTCGGGCTTCGGCTCGGTGCGCATCAGGATCACGCCGATGGCGAGCAGGACGAGCGGCAGGACGATGGCCGCGTTGCCGACGGAGCTGCGCACGGCGACGTCGACCCACGACCCGACCGGGCCGCCCGCGCGCCACCAGACGCCCGCGGCGGTGATCACGGCCAGCGCGATGAGCACCACGCCCAGCCCGTCGCGGCGGTGCGCCGGGTCCAGCTCCTTGGTGCGGCCGACCGCGCGGACCATGCCGCCGACACCCCGCGTGACCAGCCCCGCGGCCTTGCCGACGGCCGCGCCGCCGCCACCGGACTTCCGCCGGGCGGGCGCCTTGCGGGCAGGCGCTTTCCGCGCCGGAGCCTTGGCTCGCGTCCCGGACGTGCCCGACCGGGGCTTCGACCCGGTCTTGCCGCGTGTCGTGCCCTTGCCAGAGGTCCCCGTTCGGCCCGCCATAGCGCCCTACCGTATTCCTTTTCTTCGCCACACTGGTCACTTCGGCCACACCGGTCACCGGTGACCGCACCCGATCGGATGTCAGAGGAGTCCAGCCTCATGGTTGCCCGGAACAGGCCGAGCGAACCCTCGACACGCCGTAATCTGCCCGCCGTGTCCACCCCTCTTCTGTGGCGCGTGCTGATCGCGGTCGACCGTGTCGTCGTCGGCGTGACCGGAAGGCTCGAGGTCACCGGCGACATCCCGGCGTCCCTGCGCGGCCGTCCCCTGCTGCTCGCGTCCAACCACATCGGCAACCTCGACCCGATCGTCCTGGTCGCGGCCTGCCGCCGAATCCACGTGTCCCCGCGGTTCATGCTGGCAGGGGGCCTGCTCGACGCCCCGGTGCTCGGCCCGCTGCTCAAGGCGTCCGGCCACCTGCGGGTCGACCGGCGCTCGGCGAACGTCGGCGAGGCCATGCAGCGCAGCGTCGACGCCCTGCAACGCGGCGGTGACCCGATCGCCGTCTACCCCGAGGGCCGCATCAGCCTCGACCCCGGCCTGTGGCCCGAGCGCGGGAAGACCGGGGTGGCGCGGATCGCCCTGACCAGCGGCGCGGTGATCATCCCGGTGAGCCAGTGGGGCGCGCACGAGGCCATGTACTGGGGCAACCTGCACCCGACGGGCTGGCGCGACTTCCTGCCGTACCTGACGTCGTGGTGGCACGCGGTCCGCACCCGCCCCGCCCTGCGGGTCCACTTCGGGTCCCCGGTGGACCTGGCGGACCTCGCGGACGGCAAACCGGGCGACGCCCGCCGCGCCCACGAACGGATCATGCGGGCCATCACGACCGGCCTGGCACCACTGCGAGCCGACGAACCGGACCTGCCGACGTTCCAGGACCCGACCCGACCGACCACGGGCACCAGCCCGTGGCGGCCGTAGCGAGCAGCGGTCCCCGACCGACGACCGCGTCGCGACGGTCGGTAACCGACTTCGTACCTGATGGTGACCCCTCCGTCACCCTGCGCCACCCGCACACTCGGGGGACGCACCGCGACGGAAGGGTTGGCCATGCTGCTCACCGGAAGCCTGCCGAGGATCTCCGACGGTTACGTCGGACAGGTCATGAACTACCACGACGCCGTGACCAGGGGCTGCCACGAGTTGGCCGCCGAGTACAAGGTCAAGGTGGAGTACGAGGGCAAGCTGATCTGGGACCACGAGTACTCGAACGGGCTGAGGTTGTTCGTCGGGAACGACGACCCGGCGCTCGCGCGGGTCGTCGAGGAACTCGGGAGCGGGGGCCGGGCGTGGACGGCGGGCATGATCGACCTGCCCGCCGACCGGATCGCGGCGCTGTCCGGGGAGCAGTGGCGGACCGCGCCCCGGACGCCCCCGCTGCTGTGCGTGGACGACGGGAAGCCGGGCTTCCACTTCGAGGACGGCGACCCCGGTGAGCGGCACGTGTTCGTCGCGGCCACCCGCGCGCCGACCGTGGACGACCTGCACGCCCAAAAGGGGCACCGACGTCGAGACCCGGCGGACGGGTGCCGCACGGAGAAGTCCGACAAGGGTGAGGCGAAGATCAACGCTATGGCGGAGTTGACCATCCGCCCCGCCGTCGGCGGTGGAGCGCCCGCGAGCCTCGCCGTGAACGCGGACCTGTTCACCTGGAACGGGTTCAGCGTCATCGGCGGGTGGGGGCGCGCGGACAGCGCCCAGTGCCGCGTGGTCGTCGGCCTCTACGAGACGTCGACGCCGACCTACGGGCCCGCGCTGGTGGAGCGGGTCCACGACGTCGTGGTCGGCGGCTCCCTGTCGTACACGGCCGACCTCGGCAAGGTGACCACCGGTCACGACTACCGGGTCCAGTGGTCGGTGGCGCGACCCGACAACGACGGGACGCGCGACCGGCAGAACGGCGTGATCGTGGAGGGCACCTTCGTCGTCACGGCGTGATCCGTCCACTTCGGACCCCTATGTTCGCGTCTCGACTGAACTCCTCGGGCCCGGCGCCCGTGTCCTGGCTGACTTCCCGGCCAGACGAGCGCCGGGCGCGATGGAGGAGAGACATGCGTTACACCGCCGGAGTCCTGCTGGGTGCCCTCGCGTTGACCGGTGGTCTGACCGCCTGCTCCTCGGGGTCCGAGCCCACGGCGGCGGCGGGCACGCCGTCGACCACCGCGTCGTCGTCGGCGCCCGCCGCGTTCCTGGAGTTGGCCGCTCCCAGGGACTCCGGGACGCAGCCGGTCGGCCTCACGTACAACAAGGACCTGATCCCGTTGGCGTCGAAGGTGGCCGTTTCGTCCGAAAAGGACAACGGTGGGACGAAGATCACCCTGGCCGTCGAGGGCCTGCTGCCGAACCACGAGTACGGCGCGCACGTCCACACCAAGCCATGCGGCGTGAAGCCCGCCGACGCGGGCCCCCACTACCAGGACAAGAAGGACCCGGTGTCCCCGTCGGTCGACCCGGCGTTCGCCAACACGGACAACGAGATCTGGCTGGACATGACCACCGACGCCAAGGGCGCGGCCACCACGACCGCGTCGGTGAAGTGGACGTTCCGACCGGGCGAGGCCAACGCGGTCGTCCTGCACGCCTCCCACACCATGACGATGGCGGGCATGGCGGGCACCGCGGGCGACCGCCTGGCCTGCGTCACGACAACCTTCTAGACACGTCGGCGCGTGGAGTCTCGGGGGCTCCACGCGCCGACGGGGTTCCGCGGGGTGGGGGTGGTGGAAGGCTTCCACCACCCCCGCCTCGACACGACTAGCTGTGCACCAGTTCGCGTTCCGGCTCGTCCGCCTCGGCGGGCTTCTTGCGGGTGAAGCGTTCCTTCGTGTTCTCGACCATCGTGTACAGCGTCGGCACCAGCACGAGGGTCAGCAGGGTCGAGCTGATCAGGCCGCCGATGACCACCACGGCCAACGGCTGGGAGATGAAGCCGCCGCTGCCGGTGATGCCCAACGCCATGGGGGCCAAGGCGAAGATGGTCGCGGCGGCGGTCATGAGGATGGGGCGCAACCTGCGCCTGCCGCCCTCGATCACCGCTTCCTGGATGCCCATCCCCTGTGCCCGGTACTGGTTGATGAGGTCCATCAGCACGATCGCGTTGGTCACCACGATGCCGACGAGCATCAGCACGCCGATCAGCGCGGGCACGCCCAGCGCGGTGTCCGTGGCCAGCAGCAGCACGATGGCGCCGGTGGCCGCGAACGGGATGGAGACCAGCAGGATCAAGGGCTGGATGAGGCTGCGGAACGTGACCACCATGATCAGGAACACGATCGCGATGGCCACCAGCAGCGCGAGGCCGAGGTCGCCGAACGCGGACTGCTGGTCCGCGCTGACGCCGCCGATCGAGAACGCCGCGCCCGCGGGCAGGGTCAGCCCGTCGAGCTTCTTCTGCAACTCCGCGGTGACCGCGCCGATGTTCTGGTCGGTCGCGGTGGCCGAGACCGTGACGCTGCGGTCGCCGTCGACGCGCTTGATCTGCACCGGGCCGTCGACCTGCGCGACCGTGGCGATGTCGCCGAGCTTGAGGCCACCGGCCAGCGGCAGCGCCTTGACCTGCTCCAGGTCCGCGGGGGCCGCGCCGCCGCGGAGCACCACGTCCTGCTGCTCGCCGTCGAGCGTGAGCTGGCCGATCGTGGCACCGCGGAACGCCTGCGCCACGAGCTGGCCGACGGCCGCGTCGGTGAGGCCGGTCGGGGCCGCCGCCGCGCGGTTGAGGGTGATCTGGACGCGCGGAGCGCTGTCGCCGAGGTCGCTGGTCACGTCGGCGAGGCCGGTCGTGCCCTGGACCGCGTCGCGGACCTGGTCGGACGCCGTGCGCAGCACGTCCGCGTCGGCCGCCGTGACGGACACGGCCACGGTGTTGGCGTTGAAGCCGCCGCCACCGCCGCCCGCGCCGACGGTGATGTCACCGGCGTCGGTCAACGCCTCGGTGCGCTTGCGCAGGTCCGCCTCGATGGCGGGCGTGTCGCTGTCCTCCTTCAACGTCACCGAGAACGACGCCGTGGACGAGTTCCCGCCGCCGCCGAAGGCCGCGAAACCCTGCTGCGAGCCGATGGTGACCTGGTAGGTCTGGACGGCGTCGATCTCGCCGAGCAGGCCCTCGACCTTCTTGGCCGCCGCGTCGGTGGCCGCGAGGCTCGTGCCGACGGGCATCTCCTGCTTGAGGCTCAGGGTGTTCTGGCCGGAGGAGTCGATGAAGTTGGTCTGGAGCAACGGCACCAGGCCGAGCGTGCCGATGAACACGACGACCGCGATCAGCACCGTGACCAGCCGCCTGCGCGTGGCGAACCGCAGGATCGGCACGTAGATCCGCTGGAGGATGTTCTTGCGCTCGCGCTCGGCGGCCTCGGGGCCGTCTTCCTTGCCCGGCTTGAGGAACCAGAACGCCAGCACGGGGATCACGGTCAGCGACACCAGCAGCGACGCGACGAGCGCGACCGTGACGGTGATGGCGAACGCCGAGAACAGCTGGCCGATCAGCCCGCCGACCACCGCGATCGGCAGGAACACCGCGACCGTCGTCAACGTCGACGCGGTCACCGCGCCCGCGACCTCGCGCACGCCATCGAGCACGGCCCGTCGCTTGTCCTCGCCGTAGGAGAGATGTCGCTTGATGTTCTCCAGCACCACGATCGAGTCGTCCACGACCCGGCCGATGGCGATGGTCAGGCCGCCGAGCGTGAGGACGTTCAGCGAGTAGTCGCCGATCCACAGCGCGATCAGCGCGACCAGCACCGACAGCGGGATCGACACGGCCGTGACCAGCGTCGAGCGCAGCGAGAACAGGAAGACCAGGATCACCAGGACGGCGAACAGCAGGCCCAGCGCGCCCTCGGACGTGAGGCCCTCGATGGACTTCTCCACGAACGGGGCCTGGTCGAACACGATCGTCAGCGCGGCGCCGCCGCCGAGCGCCGAGGCGAGCTGCGGCAGCTTGTCGCGCACCGCGTGCGACAGCGCGACCGCGTTGCCGTCGGGCGCAAGCGTCATCGAGATGCCGAGGCTGTCCTTGCCGTTGGTGCGGGTGATGGACGTGGCGGGCGCGGGGCCCTGCTCGATCGTCGCGACGTCGCCGAGACGCGCGCCGGACACCCGCAGGTCACGAACCTCGTCCACAGTGGACAGCTTGCCGCCGACCTGGACGCTCAGGCTCTTGTCGCCCTCGGTCAGCGTGCCCGCCGGGATGGAGACCCCGTTGGCGCGCAACGCTTCCGGGATCGCCGTCGGCGCGACCTTGGCGGCCGCCATCTTCGCCGGGTCCGGGACGATCGACAGGTTCTGCTTGCGCGCGCCGGTCACGGCGGCCTCGCGGACCCCGGTCATCGCCTGGAGCTCGGGCAGGACGTTCTTCGTCACCTTGTCGGCCAGCTCGCGCTGGTCGGTGTCGGCGCTGACCGCCAGGACGACGGCCGGGAGGTTGTCGGTGCTGCCCGCGATGACCTGCGGGTCGACGCCCTCGGGCAGCTGGGTGCGGATGCGCGTCAACGCCTGCTGGAGGTCGTTGACGACGTCGGCGACGGGCAGCCCGAAGTCGAACTGCACCTGCACGGTCGCGGCCCCGTCACGGGACGTCGAGGTCACGTCCGTGACGCCCGCGACGCCGCGGACGGCGGTCTCGATCGGCTTCGCGACCTGCTCCTCGACCAGCTCCGGGTTGGCGCCCTGGAACGGCGCGACGACCACGGCGGCCGGGAACTCCAGGGAGGGCAGCAGTTCCTGCTTGAGGGAAGGGATCGCGTAGATCCCGAACGCGGTGGCGATGATCGCCACCAACGCCACCAAGGCGCGGTTGGCGAGGCTCAGTCTGGCCAACGAGGTCATGTGGGGACTCCAGCTAGACGTTTAGCCTGGGACAGACATTTCGTGGGAAGCGAAAGATTAACGCATCCGGGTGAGGCTGTTACCTTCACCCGGTGCGGGACGTGGAAAAGGGACATCTGGTCGAACGGGTCGTGCAAGCCCAGAAGCGGTTGCAGAGACAGGTCGCGTCCACCCACACCAACCCCCTGTTGCAGGTCAACCTCACGATGCAGCAGCTCAAAGTGCTGTTGATGCTGTCGATGGGCGAAGCGCGCTCCAGCCAGGAGCTGACCCGCGGACTCGGCGTCGGGCCCGCGACCGTCACCGGACTGGTCGACCGCCTCGCGGCGCAGGGACTCGTCGAACGGCGCGAAGACCCCCAGGACCGCCGCGTCCGACTCGTGGAGCCTACCGAATCGGGCCGCGCCCTCGTGGCGCGATTGGAAGCGGCGGGGACGGACCACTTCCGCGGGTTGTTGACGACGTTGGACGTCGAGGACCTGGTCGCGCTGGAGCGGATCGTCGGGCGGCTGACGGCCGCGGCGATCGAAGCCGCGGGGTAGCTCCCCTCCTTTCTTGAGCGATCGCTCAAATAGGGCTACCCTCGCGTTTGAGCGATCGCTCAACTCGGAGGGGGAGACCGTGAACAGCAGTGATGTCGTGGATCGGTGGAGCCTGGCCGCGGTTCAGGCAGGGCCGTTGATGTGGCGGCTTGTCGGGGCGGCGTTGGGGGTGGGAGGCGTCGGTGGGGCGGTCATGGTTCTGCCGGTGCTGGTGCTCGGGGCCGAGGCCATGAATCCCGTCAGCGGTGTCCTCGCGGTGGTGTTGCCACTGGCGCTGGCGGTGATGATCGGGCTGCACCTCGTGGCGATCACCGACCAGGGGCCGGGTCGGTCCCACCGGGCGCTCGTCCGGGCCACGGCCGCGAGCCTCCTGCTGATCACGGCGGCCCAGGTGGTGCCGAACGCGGCCGAACTCGGCTTCGACCTCTCCGGCGTGGCGTCCCTGCTGGTCATCCCGTTCATCGGAGCCTTCTACGGCCTGATGCCCGCGGCGGCGACCGCGGTGGTCCTGGTGCTCGGCGTGCTCGTCCTTCGGGCGTTGCGGGTGCCGGTGTCGTTGCGGACGACGACGGTGGGGATGACGGTGGTCGCCGTGGCGGTGACCTCGGCGTTCACGCTGTGGGTCACCGACTGGTTCCGGGCCGAGATCGCCGTCGGGATGGCCGCGGCGGTGGCGGGGACGGGTGTGTTGCTCACCGCCAGGTGGTGTCTGGTAGACCGGCGGGTATGACTGATCAGCGGCGGGCGGACACTCGGGACCGGCTGATCGACAGCGCCATCGAGACGTTGAGGACCCACGGGATCGCGGGGACGTCCGCTCGGACCATCGCGGCCACGGGCGGGGTCAACCAGGCGTTGATCTTCTACCACTTCGGTGGGATGGAGGCGTTGCTCGCCGAGGCCTGTCGGCGGACCACCGAGCGGCGGGTCGCGTTGTACCGGGATCGGTTCGCGACTGTTCGGTCGTTGCGGGAGTTGCTGGCCGCCGGGCGGGAGATCCACGCCGCGGAGAAGGCTTCCGGGAATGTCGCGGTGCTGGCCCAGTTGTTGGCTGCCGGACAGACGGACGCCGCGTTGGGGAAAGTCACCGCCGACGCTTTGGCGTTGTGGGTCGTGGAGATCGAAGCGGTGCTGACCCGGTTGCTTCGAGGGTCGCCGTTGGCGGATGTGGTGGACGCGGGCGGGTTGAGCCGGGCCGTGTCCGCGGCGTTCGTGGGGATGGAGTTGTACGAGGGGGTCGACGCCGAGGGCGGGGGTGCCGCGTTGGACGCTCTCGACCAGCTGGGGGCATTGGTGGAGGTTGTCGAGGAGCTCGGGCCGTTGGCTCGGCGGGCGGTGCGAGGGCGAATTCGGCGGGGCGTCGTGAAGCCGTAGACGCACAACGGGGCCGCCCGGAGGCGGCCCCGTGAGGGAACTAGATGGCGATGATCGTCGGCACGATCATCGGCCTGCGCCGATAGGTCTCGGCGACCCAGCGGCCGACCACCCTGCGCACCGCTTGCGCGATCCGGTGGGTGTCGGTGATGCCCTCGGCCTCGGTCCGTGACAGCTCCATCTCGACCAGCGCCACGGCCTGGTCCAGGGCCTTCGGGTCGTCCGAGAAGCCTCGGCCGGACACCGTGGGCGGGGAGACCGCGCGGCCGGAGTTGGTGTCGATGGCGACGCTGATGGAGATGAAGCCGCCCTCGCCCAGGACCAACCGGTCGGACAGGGTGGACTCGCCGACGTCGCCCACGGACAGGCCGTCCACGTAGACGTGGCCCACGACGACGCGGCCCGAGACCGCGGCCTTGCCGTCGACCATGTCGACCACGACGCCGTCCTCGGCGATGACCACGTGCGCCGGGTCCACGCCGGTGCTGACCGCCAGTGCGGCGTTGGCGCGCAGGTGGCGCCACTCGCCGTGGACCGGCATGACGTTGCTCGGGCGGACGGCGTTGTAGAGGAACAGCAGTTCGCCCGCGGGCGAGTGGCCGGAGACGTGGACCTTGGCGTTGCCCTGGTGGACCACGGTCGCGCCCAGCCTGGCCAGGCCGTTGACCACGCCGAACACGGCGTTCTCGTTGCCGGGGATCAGGGAGCTGGCCAGGACGATGGTGTCGCCCGCTTGGATGGAGATCTGGCGGTGCTCGCCGCGCGCCATCCTGGACAGGGCCGACAGCGGCTCGCCCTGCGAGCCGGTGGAGACGAAGAGGACCTGGTTCTCCGGGAGGCGCATGGCCTCGTCGAGGTCCACGAACAGGCCGTTCGGGACCTTGAGGAGGCCCAACTCCGCGGCGATGCCCATGTTGCGGACCATCGAGCGGCCGACCAGCGCCACGCGGCGGCCGTGGGCCACCGCCACGTCCAGGACCTGTTGGACGCGGTGCACGTGGCTGGCGAAGCAGGCCACGATGACGCGCTGGCTGGCCTTGCGGATGACGTTGTCGAGGACCGGGCCGATCTCGCGTTCCGGGACCACGAAGCCGGGGACCTCGGCGTTCGTGGAGTCCACCAGGAACAGGTCGACGCCCTCGTCACCGAGGCGGGAGAAGCCCGCGAGGTCGGTGAGGCGGCCGTCGAGCGGGAGCTGGTCGAGTTTGATGTCACCGGTGTGCAGCACGAGGCCCGCGGCCGTGCGGATGGCCACCGCCAGTGCGTCCGGGATGGAGTGGTTGACCGCGAAGAACTCCAGGTCGAACGGCCCGTACGAGCGGCGTTCGCCCTCCTTGACCTCGACGACCTTGGGGATCTGGCGGTGTTCGCGGCACTTCGCGGTGAGCAGCGCGAGGGTGAAGCGGGAGCCCACGACCGGCAGGTCGGGGCGGAGCTTCAGCAGGAACGGGACCGCGCCGATGTGGTCCTCGTGGCCGTGGGTGAGGACGAGCGCGTCGATGTCCTCGAGGCGGTCCTCGATGGCGCGGAAGTCCGGGAGGATCAGGTCGACGCCCGGCTGGTCGTCTTCCGGGAAGAGCACGCCGCAGTCCACGATGAGCAGCCGTCCGGCGTGCTCGAACACGGTCATGTTGCGGCCGACCTCGCCGATGCCGCCGAGGGCGACGATCCGAAGACCGCCCTCGGGCAGCGCGGGCGGAGTCGTGGTGGGCACGTTCATGCAGAAACCCCAAGGGAAATGGCGGCCGCTGCGAGATCGGCGGCTATCGTGCTGATCTCGTCCGGCGTGGATGGCACCAACGGCAGCCTCGGGTCGCCCACGTCGACACCGCGCAGCCGCAGCCCCGCCTTCGCGTAGGTGACACCGGGCATCCGGGTGAAGGGCTGGAGCAACGGCAGCAGGCCGTGGCTGATCGCCCGCGCTCCCGCACCGTCGCCCGCTTCGTAAGCGTCGATCATCGAGCGAATGCGGTCCGCGGCGAAGTGGCCGATCACGCTCACCACGCCGACGGCGCCGACCGAGAGCCACGGCAGGTTCAGCGGGTCGTCACCGGAGTAGTACGCCAACTCGGTGGTCGCCATCACGCGCTGCCCGGCGTGCAGGTCGCCCTTGGCGTCCTTCACGGCGACGATGCGCGGGTGCTCCGCCAACTCCTGGAGGGTGGCGACCTCGATCGGCACGATGGTGCGCGGAGGGATGTCGTACAGCATCACGGGGACGTCGACGGCGTCGGCGACCGCGGTGAAGTGCGCGACGAGACCGCGCTGCGTGGGCCGCGAGTAGTACGGCGTGACCACGAGGAGGCCGTGCGCGCCCGCGGCCTCGGCCTGCTCGGCCGCGCGGACGCTGTGGGCGGTGTCGTACGAGCCCGCGCCGCTGACCACGGTCGCGCGGTCGCCGACGGCCTCGACGACGGCGCGGATCAGGTCGGCCTTCTCGGCCTCGTTGGTCGTGGGGCTCTCACCCGTCGTGCCGTTGATCACGAGACCGTCGTTGCCCAGCTCGACCAGGTACTTGGCGAGCTGCTGCGCCTTGTCCAGGTCCGCTGCCCCACGGGCGTCGAACGGGGTCACCATGGCGGTGAGCACGCGGCCGAAAGGGCGGCCGGGTGAGGCAGTCGGGCATCCGGTCATGGGGCAAACGCTACCTCCAGTGCGACCACCGGTAACCACCGAGGTGGACGGTGGTGGTCGCCCCGCGTGATCGACTTCACCACCGTCCACCTCCGGGAGGCTCACATACCGGTCTTGAGGGACCGCACCGCCGCCACGGCCGACTCGTCGCCGTCGTACTCGACGCGCACGGCGTCGCGGCCCGACGCGAGCAGCACGAGTTCGCCCGGCTCACCGGTGACGACGACCGGCGTGGGGCCCTGCTTGACCGTGACCGACTCGCCGTTGGGGATGCGGAACACCAGCCCGACCGGGCTGCTCCGGTAGGCGAACTTGGCGGTGACCTTCAGCGACTTCCACAGCGCGGCGTCACGGGTCGGGTTCGGCGAGCGCGGCTCCCAGCCCTCGCGGGCGCGGCGCACGTCCTCGTGGTGGATGTAGAACTCGCCCGCGTTGACCAGCTCGTCGGCCAGCTTGTACGGGGAGTAGACCGGCGGCCCGGTGCGGACCAGGTCGACCAGTTCCGTCCACGGCTTCGCCGCGTAGGAGTCCTGGACCTTCTGCGTGTACCCGGCCAGCGGCTTCAGCATGATGCCCGGAGCGGCGTCCGGCCGCCGCTCGCGGATCACCAGGTGCGCGGCGAGGTCCTTGGTCGTCCACGGGGAGCACAACGTCGGTGCGTCCGGCCCCACCTGCTCGAACAGATCGCTCAGCTGTTTGCGCTCATCGCGCGCGAGACCCATGCCGAGGAGGTTACTCCTGGGTAGCTCAGGAGTCCTTGACGACGAGGGACTTGCTCAGCTTCCCGTTGTCCGCGCGCCACACCAGGCAGTACGCCTTGCGGTCGCCGGAGCCCTTGTCCGGGTCCCACGCCTTGTCGGTCGGGATCAGCGCGCCGTACTTCAGCTCGGACTTGTCCTGGTAGTCGATCCGGCCGGAGGCGAAGTACATCGAGCAGTAGCTCTCGGCGAACGACGTCAGGGCCTCCACGCCGGGGTACGGCAGGTCCTTCTTCGCGCCGAGGGTGTCCGGGTCCGCGACCAGCTCCACGAGGTGGTTGGACGTGCAGTCGACCTGGGTGCCGCTCTTGTACTGGGCGGACTTGGCGAACGCGACGTCGGAGCAGTAGCCCTCGTACATCTCGAACACCGGGATGTCGCCGCCGACGCCGTAGGTCAGCGTCGGCTCGGCGGAGCCCCCGCCCGCGGACGGGCTCGCGAACCAGCGGTGGGTGTAGATGCCGCCGGTGAACACCGCGGCGGCGGCGATCACGGCGGCCGTGATCAGCGCGACGCGCTTGGCGGTGCTCGTCTTCGGCGCGGGGGTGGCGCTGGGCGCGTACTGCATGGTCGACGCCTGGGTGGGCGTGAACCCGTGCGGCGGTGTCGGGTTGGCGGCGTGCCGCTCCAGCATGGCGCGCGCCTGCGGACCGTTGAGGCGGGCCTTCGGGTCGGCCATCAGCAGACCGGTGATGACGGCGGCCAGCACGCCGTGCGCCCTGGTCAGGCGGGGCGTCTCGTTCATGATGGCGTGCAGCGTCGACGCCGTGGAGGCCCGCTCGTACGGGCTGGTGCCCTCGATGGCGTAGCAGAGGGTCGCGCCGAGCGCCCACAGGTCGGACGCGGGCGAGGCCTCGTTGCCGTGGATGCGCTCGGGCGCCATGTACGCCGGGGAGCCGATGAGGCTGCCGCTGGTGGTCAGGCGCGGGTCGTCCACGGCCTGGGCGATGCCGAAGTCCGTCAGCTTCACCCGGCCGTCCGGGCGCACCATGATGTTGCCGGGCTTCACGTCCCGGTGCACGATGCCCGCCGCGTGCGCGGCCTCCAGCGCGGACAGCAGCTGCTGCGCCATGGAGGACACGCGCTCGGGCGGCATCGGGCCCTGCCTGCTGATGAGGGTCGAGAGCGTCGCCGCCTCGACCAGCTCCATCACGATGTAGGTCATCCGGTTCTCGACGACCACGTCGAACACCGTCACCACGGCCGGGTCGTTCAACCGGCCCGCCGCGCGCGCCTCGCGGAGCACGCGCTCCTCCAGGACGTGGCGCTCCTCGGTGGGCACGCCGTCCGGGAGGTGCAGCTCCTTGATGGCGACGTGCCTGCCGATGACGTTGTCCTGGGCCCGCCACACGACGCCCATGCCACCGCGGCCGAGCTCCACGAGCAGGGTGTACCTGCCCGCGATGACGCGGGGCTGCGCGGACACGCCTTGCTGTGGGTTCACCGACGCGACTCCTCAACCGAATGGACCAGCCGGACCCTAGCTGAGACCGTCCGCAAGGCCGCCGGGTTTCACGGATTCGTGATTTGTTGGTTCTATCGGCGGCGAGGGGTCGCGCGTTGCTAGTCCCGCACAACCTCGTGCCCGGCCTCGCTGAGCGCGCGCACCGCCCGTTCCAGGTTCTCGCCCTTCACCAGCAGGTGGTCGGTGTCGTAGGTGGACAGCGCGAACAGGCTGACGCCCGCCGCGGCCAGTTCGCCGGACAGCGCGGCCATGATGCCGGTCAGGGTGAACTCCAGCGGCCCGCGGACCGTGAGCAGCCGCCAGCCGTGCTCGCCGGTGTCCGACTCGGGGGCGACCTCCGTCGGGCACACGATCGACAGCTCGTCGGGCGTGCGCGTGATCGAGACCAGGCCGGACGCCTCCAGCAGCCCAGCGGGCACGGGCGCGTCGGGGGCCAGCCGGGCGACGCTGTAGTCGCCCGGTCGGACGTCGACGACCAACCGCCTCACCGCGGCCCTCAGCCTTCGCTGACGAGCGGGCTGGACGCCACTTCGCTGCCGTCGGGCAGGGAGGAGATGGCGAAGTCGGCGAAGGCGTTCGGGGCGGCCTTCTGCAGCTGGCGCAGGCACTCCACGGCCAGGTCGCGGATCTCCACGTCGGCGTGCTCGGACGCGCGCATCGCCACGAAGTGCCGCCACGCGCGGTAGTTGCCGGTCACGACGATGCGGGTCTCGGTGGCGTTGGGGAGGACGGAGCGGGCGGCCTGCCGCGCCTGCTTGCGGCGCAGGGTCGCGCTGGGCACGTCGGCGAACTTCTCCTCAAGACCCTTGAGCAGGTCCGTGTACGCGGCGACGCTCGCCTCGGCCGCGGCCTGGAACAGGGCGTGCAGCTCGGGGTCGGAGGCGATGACCTCCGGCTCCACCATCGCGGCGTCGCGCTCGGGCACGTAGCGCTGCGAGAGCTGCGAGTAGGAGAAGTGCCGGTGCCGGATCAGCTCGTGGGTCAGCGACCGCGAGATGCCGGTGATGTAGAAGGTGACCGACCCGTGCTCCAGGACGGACAGGTGCCCGACCTCGAGGATGTGCCGCAGGTAGCCCTCGTTGGTGGCCGTCGCCGGGTTCGGCTTCTTCCACGACTGGTAGCAGGCCCGACCCGCGAACTCGGCGAGCGCCTCACCACCGTCGGTGTCCGTGGACCAGGGAACATCCGCCGGCGGGATGAACTCCGTCTTCGCGATCAACTGCACCTTCGGCGACACCGTCTCGGTCACGACAACGGACCCTCTCTCCAGCTCGGATTACGCCGGGAAGCCTAGCCCGCGGGAAAGGCCGTGAGGGTGCCCGGAGCCCGCGCCTGCCCAACCGTGTGTACCGACACACCCGTGACATCACCCGTCCGTCAAGTTGACGCCGGGAGTTCCTTGACTGACGTCACCGATGACGTCATAGTGGTGTCATGGATCTCTCGCCGTACATCGCATCACTGCGCGAGGACCTCGCGACCGCCGCGTCAGCCGGGGACGACAACACCCGACGCACGGCCGCCGCGTTGTCCGGCGCGCTGGAGCCAGCCGCGCGGCTGGCCATCATGAACGCACTGTCCGACCTCGCGGCCGAGGTCACGGCCTCGCTGGACGACCGCGTGGTCGAGGTCCGGCTGGACGGCCGGGACGTGCAGGTCGTCGTCACCGGCGGCAGCTCGAACGACTCGACCGACTTCCCCCAGGACGACCCGCAGCCAGAGGAGGTTCCGGTGCGAGGTTTCGGTGACGCCACCGGTGACATCAGCCGCGTCACGCTCCGCCTGCTGGACGAGCTGAAGGCGAAGGCCGAGCAGGCCGCGTCGACGCAGGGCGTCTCGCTCAACACGTTCGTGTCGCAGGCGTTGCAGGGCGCGTTGAGCAACGCCACCCGCGGCGGCCACCACGGCCGCAAGGGCGGCCCGTGGGGACAGGGCCAGTGGGGGCAGGGCCCGTGGGGCGGGCAGCAGGAATCGACGAAGGACCACCGGGACGACACCAAGGGCGGCGGCGGCAAGTCGCAGGTCCGCGGCTGGGTGCAGGGCTGAAGGGGAGACAGTGGTCATGACTGAGGCAGACGTGGTCCGACAACAGAGCTTCGACGTCGACGGCGTCGTGGAGATCGACATCGCGTTGATCTCCGGCCGCGTGCAGGTGCACCTGGTCGACGAGCCGGGCGTGCACGTGGAGGTCCGCTACGACCCGTCCACCGGGGAGTCCTGGACGGCGGGCCTGAGCGGCCTGCTGAGCTGGGTGAACGACCAGTTCGGCAGCGGGAAGGACGACAAGCCCGCCCAGGTGGGCCCGTCCGAGGCGGTCCGGGACGCCAGGGTCGACCTCATCGGCCAACGCCTGAAGGTCCAGTCCTCCAAGGCGCTGCCGCTGCGGGCGATCCCGCTCTCGGTGGTCGTCCGGGCCCCGTCCGGCTCGCACGTCACCAGCAAGACCGGCTCGGCCAACGTGTCGGTCACCGGCGCGGCGGGCAGGCTCGACGTCACCACGGGCACCGGCGACATCACCGCCGACCGCGCGGACGCGGCGGCGGAGGTCAACTCCGGCTCCGGCGACCTGCGGTTGGGCCCGATGCTCGCGGGCCTGCGGGCGAAGACCGGCAGCGGCGACGTGGAGGTGTCCTCCATCGGCGGCAACACCATCCTCTACACCGGGACGGGCGACGTCTGGCTGGGCGCGGTCCAGCACGACGTGCAGATCCGCACCGGCAGCGGCGACGTCACCGTCGCCGACGCGGCCTCCGGCAAGATCCAACTCGCCACGGGCAGCGGCGAGATCCGCATCGGCATCCGAGCGGGAGTGAACGCCCAGATCGACGTCTCCTCCCGGTCGGGCCAGGCCCGGAGCGACCTGCCGGTCTCCACGAAGTCCCCGGAAACCCAGCCCACCCTGTTCGTGACAGGCCGCACGGGCAGCGGCGACGCCTTGGTGACCACGGCCAGCACCTGACCACATCGAGGGGGACGAACCGGCGTGCGCACCTCCGATGCGCACGCCGGTTCTTTACGCGCGGGGTCCGGCCAGGACGCAGGGTTGCCTGCGGCAGAACCCAGGCAGGTGGTTGAACCCGCAGGGTTGCCTGCGGCAGGCCTACAGGGGCGGATGGCGCAGTGGTGCCTGCGGCAGCAGGCTTGATAGCCGATTGCCTGCCTGCTCGACCTGGCTGGTTGGTTCGTGTCCGATTTTATTTGGGGGATTTGCCCCTTAAAATTGGAGATCGGGCAGGGCTTTGGGGCACTGCCTTTTGGCCCGATCAAGGGGCAAATCTAGGGGCCCCAAATCAAATCGGACACAGCGGGCTGGAAATCGAAGCCGCTGGGTGACCACGCTGGAAGTGACAGCCGCTGCCTGAGCCAAGCGGAAGCCGCAGCCGCCCGACCCGAACTCGACTCACCGAACCACGGCCCCCAACACCCCCGCCAAATCCCCCCGAGGCATGACCACAACGGACTCCAGTTCCAGCCAGTCCGCCATGTGCCTCAACTCTTCCGCCAACTCCACCGCCACCCGCGCGACATCGCACCCCGGCTCCGCGAACGCCCCTTGCACCCGCAGCACCCCCCTCGCCCGATCTGCCTTCAAGTCCACGCGTGCCACCAGTTCCCCGTCCAGCAGGAACGGGAACACGTAGTACCCGTGCACCCGCTTCTCCTCGGGCACGTAGATCTCGATGCGGTACCTGAACCCGAAGATCCGTTCGGTTCGCGCCCTCTCCCAGATCAACGGGTCGAACGGACACAACAGGGCCCGCCCCAGCACCTTCCGTGGCGTCCGAGCGTCCGCGTGCCGATAGGCGGGCCCCCATCCCGGCACGGCGACCGGTTCCAGCTCACCGGCCTCCACCAACTCCGCCACGGCCTGGCGACTCACCTGTGGGGCCAAGCGGTAGTAGTCCCGCAGGTCCGGTTCGGTCGCCACTCCCAACGCCACCGCCGACTTCGCGATCAGCCGTCGAGCCCCCTCCTCGGCGTCCACCCTCACCCCGAGGATCTCCGGCGGAAGCACCCTCTCCGGCAGGTCGTACAAGCGCTCGAAGCTCTTTCGCGTCCCGGTGGTCAACGTGCCCATCCCGAACAGGTACTCGCACAGCCGTTTGACCTCCGACCGGCCCCACCACGGCCCTGTCGACCGCGACCCTTCGCCGAGCAGCTCCCGTTCGATCGCCCCAGCCCCAACGGGTCCGCGTTCCTTTACCACCGCGAGGATCCCGTCGACCAGCTCCGGGGCCCGGTCGACGATTTCGCGGTAGTTGGTCCACCAGCCCGGTTTCTTCGCGCCCGAGTGCAGCAGCGGCCAGTCCTCGACCGGGATCAGGCTTGCCTCGTGGGCCCAGTACTCCACCAGCAGACGGGGTTTCCGCACCGAGTGCGACCAGGCCGCGTCGTCCACCAGTGACGGCGAGTACGAGCCCAGCCTGCTGAACAACGGCATGTAGTGCGCGCGCACGGCGACGTTCACCGAGTCCAGCTGGAGCAGCTGCACCCGTGACAGCGCGCGCTGGAGGTGCCGCCGACCGGGTGGGGTGACCGGCCGCGCGTCGGTGAAGCCCTGTGCCGCCAGGGCTGTCCGGCGGGCCGCGTCCGCGTTCATCGTCTGCACGCCCGAGATACTCCCACCCGCCACCGACAAAAAACTCGACGAAGGTCAGTACCGCCTCCTCCCCTTCGTCCACTGTGCCGCTGACCAGGCGTTTCTACGCTCGTCCCCATGATCAGGCTCCTCGCCGCGACCGTGTTCGCCTCCTCGCTGCTCGCCCCCACCCCCGACGCGATCGACCGCCTCGCCGCCGAGTCCGGCCTGCCGGGCCTGACCGTCACGGTCACGAAGGACGACCGGGTCGTGCACGCCAAGGGCTACGGCCACGACTCCACCGGCGCTCCCATGACCGCCGACACCCCGATGCGGCTCGCCTCCGTCAGCAAGTCGTTCATCGCCACGGCCGTCATGACCCTCGTCGACGCGCACAAGATCGATCTCGACCGGCCCGTCGTCGACCAGCTCCCGGAGTTCCGCCTCGCCGACCCTCGCGCCGACGAGATCACTGTGCGGCAGCTGCTCAACCAGACCAGCGGCATGGCGGACCAGACCACCGACATCCCCCGCACCTGGACCGCGAAGTCGTTGCGGGACATGGTGAAAGCCCTCGACACGGCGACACTGGCCACCGATCCGGGCGAGGAATTCCACTACCACAACCCGAACTACGGCACCGCCGCCCGACTCGTGGAGACCGTGAGCGGGCAGCCCTTCCCCGACTACCTCCGCGACCACGTCCTGACCCCGCTGGGCATGTCCTCCCACGACCGCGTCGAGGACGGCTACACCGAGGTCTACGGCACGTGGGTCGCCCGCCCCGAGCTGCCGCACTTCGACGGCGACCTGGTCGTCAGCACCGCCAACGACATGGGCCGCTGGCTGATCGCCCAGCAGGGCAAGGGTCCCCGGCTCCTGTCCGACGAGAGCCTCCGCACCCTGCACACCCCGCCCGGCGACGGCGCGTACGCGATGGGCTGGGGCGTGGAAACACCGGAGGAAGGCCATAAGCGCCTCACCCACAGCGGCAACCTGTTCACCTACACCGCCGCGCAGGCGATCGTCCCGGACACCGGCTACGGCTTCGCCGTGATGACCAACAGCACCGCCCTGAACGACTCCGCGTACGCCCTGATGGAGTCCCTGATCGCCCTGTCCGAGGGCCGCTCCCCCGCCTCCACGCCGCCGTTGTGGCTCTTCGACCTCGGGATCGGCCTGGCCACGCTGGGGTTCGGCGCGCTCGGCGTCCGCGGTGTCCGCCGCGCCGGGGCCAAGCGCTCCCCGTGGCGGATCGCGCCCCCGGCGCTCGCGGCCGTCCCCCTCCTCGGCTACCCGGCGTTCGTCTCGTTCCTGTCCAACGGCCGCACGGTCACCTGGGCCCAACTGCTGTACGTGTCGACTCCCCTGGTGGTCCTGCTCGCCGTCCTCGCACTGGCGGGCACCGCCACCGCCGTCGCCCGGCTTGTAGCGTGGTCCCGGTGATCCTGCTGCTCCTCGCGGTCCCGGTGGCGGTGTGGAACACCCTGGCCGTGACGGCGGGCGCGGTCCCGCCCGCCAGGGTGCTGCTCGGGCTGGTCCTGCTCGTCCCCGGCTACCTGGTGGGCCGCCGGGTCGACGGCGGGCTGCCGCTGGTGCTCGCGGCCCTCGTGGGCGTGGCCTGCACCGCGCTGCTCGCGCGGGACCCGTGGAACTGGGTGGAGGTCCCGGTCGGGTGGGCGGCCACGGTCCTGCTGCCGT
Source organism: Umezawaea sp. NPDC059074 (assembly GCF_042738955.1). Lineage (NCBI taxonomy): Bacteria > Bacillati > Actinomycetota > Actinomycetes > Pseudonocardiales > Pseudonocardiaceae > Umezawaea > Umezawaea sp. NPDC059074. The sequence goes on along the minus strand of NZ_JBHYHC010000095.1, from coordinate 6,431 downwards.
GGTTCGTCGGCCGCTACCGCCGCCAGCACCTCGCGCTGGCCGACCGGCTGCGGCAGGACGCCCGCCAGGCGCGGCAACGGGAACGCACCCGCATCGCCAGGGACATGCACGACTCCCTCGGCCACGACCTGACCCTGATCGCGTTGCGCGCGTCGGCGTTGGAGCTGAACCCGGACGTGGCCGAACCGCACCGGACGGCCGTCGGCGAGCTGCGCGCGGGCGTCGGCGCGGCGACCGAGCGCCTGCACGAGATCATCGGCCTGCTGCGGGACGACACCGAGGACATCCCGTCGCTGGTGGGCCGGTCCGCGGCCTCCGGCATGACCGTGCGGCTGACCGGCGAGCGCACCGACTCGCGGACCGCGTACCGGGTCGTGCAGGAGTCGCTCACGAACGCCGCCAAGCACGCGCCCGGAGCCGCGGTCGAGGTCCACGTCCGGCGCACCTCGACCGACCTGGTCGTGACCGTCGTCAACGCCGCGTCCGACGCCCCCGGCGCGGGCTCCGGCGGGCACGGGCTGGTCGGCCTGGCCGAACGGGTCCGGCTCGCGGGCGGCACCCTGGAGGCGGGCCCCCGTGACGGCGGGTTCGCCGTGACCGCCACGATCCGGAGGGACGCCGAGTGATCCGCGTGCTGCTGGCCGACGACGAGGCACTGGTGCGCGCGGGTATCCGCGCCGTCCTCGGCACGGACGCCGGGATCGAGGTGGTCGCCGAGGCCGCGGACGGCCGGGAGGCCGTCGACCTGACCGTGGCCCACCGCCCGGACGTGGTGCTGCTGGACGTGCGGATGCCCGTCCTCGACGGGCTGGACGCGGCCGACGAGATCCACCGGCTCGTGCCCGGCACCGGGGTGGTCGTGCTGACGACGTTCGGCGAGGACGCCTACATCGCCCGCGCGCTCGGCGGTGGCGCGGGCGGCTTCCTGCTCAAGGCGGGCGACCCGCGTGAACTGCTCGCGGGCGTGCGCGCCGTCGCCGAGGGCGCGGCCTACCTGTCCCCCCGCGTCGCCCGGCGGGTGATCGCCGAACTGGGCGGCGGCCGCCTCACCCGCGCCACCGCCGCCCGCGCCCGCACGGCCGCCCTCACCCCGCGCGAACGCGACGTCCTCGCGCTCGTCGGGGAAGGCCTGTCCAACGCCGAGATCGGCAGGCGGCTGCACCTGGTCGAGGGCACCGTGAAGGCGTACATGACCTCGCTGATGGACCGCCTCGACGTGCGCAACCGCGTGCAGGCCGCGGTGCTGGCCCACGAGGCGGGACTGGTCGTGGACTAGCGGGTTCCAGGGCACCGGCCCGACCGGGTCTCCGCGGGACCACTAGATTTCCCCCATGGCCGATGCCGCGGTGCGCCCCGCACAGCCCGATGACGTCGCGGTGATCACCCGCATCCACTTCGACACGTGGCGCACGGCGTACGACGGCCTGCTGCCGCCCGAGGTGTTCGAGAGCTTCGACTTCCCCGAGGCCGAACGGGCCTGGGCGGACGCGGTGGAGCACGCGCACGTGTTCCTGGCGACCGAGGGCGAGTGGACCGTCGGGTTCGTGGTCGCGGGGTCCGCTCCGGACCAGGAGGTGCAGAACGCCGACGGCTCGCTGCCCGCCGACGCGGAGACGACGGCGCTGGTCAGCAGCCTGCTCGTGGAGCCGCGGTGGGGTCGGCGCGGGCACGGCGGGCGGCTCGTCGCGACGGCCGCGCACGCGTTGCGCGACCAGGGCGCGACCCGCGCGGTCGTGTGGATCCCGGAGGCGGACGCGGCCTCGAAGTCGTTCTACACCCGGATCGGCTGGGCGCCCGACGGCACCGTGCGAACGCTGGACGCGGGCGGACGTCCATTGCGCGAAATCCGGATGACCGGGGGTCTAGCCCTACTCCTGCAACACTGATCTGCCGCTAACCTCGACCAAGTGGTCCTAGCCTGGTTGTGCCTCACGTTCGGTGTCGCGGTGGGCTCGGCGATCCTCCCGATCATCAGCATCGAGCTGTTCGTGATCGGCCTGGTGACCCAGCAACCGGGCATCTCGTGCTGGTGGATCGGGTTCGCGGTGGCGACCGGGCAGGTGCTCGGCAAGCTGGTGTACTTCCTGGCCGCGCGCGGGTCGCTGCACCTGCCCGCCTTCCTGCGGCGCAAGGAGAAGCCCGAGAAGCCGTCCTCGCCGTTCAAGCTGAAGTGGAAGGCGCGGCTGGACACCGTCCGGGACAGGTGCCACCGGCACCCGCACTGGATGTTCGGCACGCACGCGGTCAGCTCGGTGGTGGGCCTGCCGCCGTTCATGTTCACCACCGTCCTGGCGGGGCTGGCGGGCATGTCGACGGCGCTGTTCGTCGCGACCGGGGCCGCGGGCCGGTTCGCCCGGTTCACCGTCCTGGCGGCGTCCCCCGCGCTGATGGCGGGCTGGCTCCACTGACCCTGTCGGACCGGCGGCCAACGGTCGCTCCCAGGTACCTCCTTGGGGCGGTGTGCCTTGTCCAGCAGCGCATTCCCCCTGGCAGGGGGCACTAGCGTCCAGTGCCATGGAGACGGATGAGAAGCCACCTGCGCGCTTCACCACGGCGCAGAGCCGGGAACTCGGCGAGGAACTGCGGCAGGCCCGCAGGCGCGGAGGCTTGCGCGGCACCACGTTCTGCGAGGAACTGGAGTGGTCGACGGCGAAGCTGAGCAAGCTGGAGAAGGGGTGGCGGGGCACCAGCGCCTGGGAGATCGGCACCTTCCTCGGCAAGACGGGCGCGGACAAGGCGACCCGCGAACGGATCATGCGCCTCGCGCAGGAACCCGACGTCGGCCACTTCGTCCGGCGACACGCCGGCGCCACTTCGGACGGCCTGCTGGCGCTCGTGATGCACCAGCGGACGGCGGTGACGATCACCAGCTACGACACCATGGTCGTGCCCGGCCTGCTCCAGTCCGCGGCGTACGCGCGGACGCTGCTGGAGATGTCGAGCCCGTGGACGCCGGACGACCTCGACGAGCTGCTGAGGGTGCGGCGGGAACGCCAGGAGCACCTGCGGGTGCAGGAGAACTCGCGCTGGACGTTCTTCCTCCACGAGACCGCGTTGCGGCTCACCGTGGGCGACGACCGCGTGATGCACGACCAGATGATGCGGCTCGCGTTCATGAGCGAGTGGCCGCGCACCACCCTGCGCGTGGTCCCGTTCTCCGCGCAGGGCCACCCCGCGCTGCGCTACCCGTCCGCGCTGATGACGTTCACCCGCAACGCGAAACCCGTGGCGTACGCGGAATCCGACCTCACGACGGTGTTCCTCGAGGAGGAGCGGGCCACCGCGTTCCACCAGGAGAAGCTGGCCGTGCTCGACGCGCTCGCCCTGGGCGCGGAGGAGTCGCGCGAGGTCTTCACGCACTGGGCGAACGTGTACGACCACGCGGTGCCACGACCGTGAGCTGAGCGGAGGTCAGGTCATCACGATCGACACCCCGAAAGCCGTAGCGATGACCAGGAACGCGACCAACAGCCGCACTCGGGTGCCCACGGTGTGCCCTTCCATCGAAAGCCAACACCGTTACGGTACGAACGTCCACCGGACAAACCAAGTGGCAAACGAGTGAAGGCCGAATGAACGGTAATTCACTCCGCCGTCAAACGCGGGTTTCTCCGGAAATTCGCACCGAGGGTGATCGAGCGATATCGGTGCGGAACCGCACCGGCCCTTTTCGCCCGATCGGCATTCGCGAGCAGGGCCGAATCCAGTGGCCACCGGTCCGGTGGTCCACCACCCGGCCTCCAGGGCGCTGACCTGGGCGGACGTTGTCCGGGGGCCGCAGCCGGACCCCACGGCCTCCGCACACCGGTGCACCATTGCGGGTGAAAGCGCACAAATGCACCGAAAGGTCAGCTGTACAGCGCGATCGCCTTGCGCATGGTCTCGCGGGCCCGGCCGCGGTCGCCCGCGAGGTCGTACGCCTGGGCCAGGCGGAACCAGGAGCGCCAGTCGTCCGGGTCGGCCTCGGTCTCGACGCGGCGCTCCTCGAACCACGCGTCGGCCGCGTCGCGGTCCACGCGGCCGGAAGCCCTGCGGGGCAACGAGGTGGTGTCCGGCAGCCCGCCCTCGTCGGCGAGCTGCCGGGCCATCTTCTCCGTCTTCAGGCCGAACCGGAGATTCGTCCACGCGATCCACGCGCCGATCAACGGCAGGATCAGCACGCCGATCCCCAGGCCGACGCCCACCGGGTCGCCGGTGCCGATCAGCAGCACGCCCCGGCCGCCGAGCAGCACGAAGTACACCGCCAGCACGGCGGTGAGCAGCAGGGCGACGGTCCGGGTCTTCATCTCAAGCCTTCACAGGTCCATGTACTCGTCGAGCCCCACGGCCAGACCGGGGTGGTCGTGGATGGAGCGCAGGGCCAGCAGCACGCCCGGCATGAACGACTTCCGGTCCAGCGAGTCGTGCCGGAGCGTCAGCGTCTCGCCCTCGGTGCCGAACACGACCTCCTGGTGGGCGATCAGACCCGAGATGCGCAGCGAGTGCACCCTCACGTCCCCCACGAGGTTCCCGCGGGCCCCGTCGGCCTCCTGGGTGGTGGCGTCCGGCATCGGCGCCATCCCGGCCGCCTGGCGGGCCTGGGTGATGAGCCGCGCCGTGTGCGCCGCGGTGCCCGAGGGCGCGTCCGCCTTGCGCGGGTGGTGCAGCTCGACCACCTCGACCGACTCGTAGTACTTCGCGGCGATCTCGGCGAAGCGCATGGACAGCACCGCGCCGATGGCGAAGTTCGGCGCGATGAGCACGCCGAGGTCCGGCTTGCCCTCCAGCCACTCCGCGAGCGTCTGCAACCGGGTCGTGTCGAACCCGGAGGTGCCGACGACGGCGTGGATGTCGTTGTCCACGCAGAACCTCAGCGTGTCCATGACGACGTCCGGGTGGGTGAAGTCGACGATCACCTCGGTGCGGGCGTCCGTCAGCAGCGACAGCTCGTCGCCCGCGTCGACCCTGGCCACCAGCTCCAGGTCCGCGCTCACCTCGACCGCGGCGCACACCTCGGCGCCGACGCGCCCCAGTGCGCCGACGACGCCGACGCGCAGCGGCCCGTCGGACTCGGAACGCTTCGTCATGCGATCACCTCGTGTACCTGGGACGGCAGGTCGTCGACGTGGTCGAACGGGCCGACCACGGCGGCGGCCACCGGCCGTCGGAGCAGTTCCTTCGCCAGCACGGCCACGTCAGCGGCCGTCACGGCGTCGATCCGGGCGAGCGTCTCGTCCACCGACAGGTAGTCGCTGTAGTTCAGCTCCCCCTTGCCGATGCGGGACATGCGCGAACTGGTGTCCTCCAGCCCGAGCACGAGCGCGCCGCGCAGCTGGCCCTTGCCCCGCGCCACCTCCGCGTCCGACATGCCCTCGTCGGCGACCTGGAGCAGCACCTCGCGGATCACCCCGGCGACGTCGCCGAGCCGGTCCGGCTGGCAACCCGCGTAGACCGACAGGCTGCCGGTGTCCGCGTAGGACCCGATCGACGAGTACACCTGGTACGCCAGGCCACGCCGTTCGCGGATCTCCTGGAACAGCCGGGAGCTCATGCCGCCGCCGAGCGCCGCGTTGAGCACGTTGAGCGCGAACCGGCGCTCGTCGTGCCGGTCCAGCGCCCGCACGCCCAGCATCAGGTGCGCCTGCTCGGTGTCGTCCGTGTTCAGCACGAGCTTGCGGCCCGCCGCGATGCGGGCACGGCCCGCGCGCGGTGCGACCGGTGTGCCCTCCCGCGCCAACCGGTCGCCCAAAGCCTTGCGCGCCAAGCGCATCACCTGGTTGTGCTCGACGTTGCCCGCGACCGCGAGCACCATCTTCGGCAGCGTGTAGCGGCGCTTGTAGAACGTGAACAGCGCGTCGCGGCTCATCGCGCCGATGGACTCCTCGGTGCCGAGCACCGGCTTGCCCAGGACGTGCCCGCCCATCAGGGCCTCGGAGAACGCGTCGTGCAGCAGGTCTTCCGGGTCGTCGTCGCGCATCGCGATCTCCTCGAGCACGACGCCGCGCTCGGTCTCGAAGTCGCGTTCCTCGCACAGCGCCTCGAACACCACGTCCGACACGAGGTCCATCGCCAGCGGCAGGTCCTCGTCGATGACGTGGGCGTAGTAGCAGGTGTGCTCCTTCGCGGTGAACGCGTTGAGTTCACCACCGACCGCGTCGATCTCCTCGGCGATGGCCGCCGCGGTGCGGTTCGCGGTTCCCTTGAACAGCAGGTGTTCCAGGTAGTGCGCCGCCCCCGCGACCTCGGGGCGCTCGTCGCGCGAGCCGACCTGCACCCACAGGCCGACCGACGCCGAGCGCACCGTGGGGATCTGTTCGGTGATCACGCGCAGGCCCGACGGCAGCACGCTGCGGCGCACCGACGGTTCGAGCTGACGCGTCGTCCCTGGCTTCTGGAGATGGCCTGGGGTGCTGAGACGCGGACGGCCGCGAGTGCCAGGAGCACTCGCGGCC
>NZ_JBHYHC010000094.1:2600-36185 GCF_042738955.1 Umezawaea sp. NPDC059074 | reverse complement strand
GCCCTGCCCGATCTCCAATTTTAAGGCCGAAATCCCCAAGTAAAATCGGCCACGGTTGCGGGCGGCCCGTAGCGTTCCGTAGCAGGTCAACAGGCACGTGCCGGTCCCGTAAGTAGGCGCCATGCTTGTGCCAGGTCCGTGCATGGTCGCCGGCCGGGCTCGGTTCAGCCGCGTCGGCCGTGTACTGCGAGGGCGATGGCCATTGCGAGTCTCTGGTCCGGGTTGTCCAAGGGCAGTGTTGTCACTTCTGCCATGCGTTGCATGCGGTAGCGCAACGTGTTGGGGTGTACCGAAAGTTCGCGTGCTGCTTCTCTTGCGTCGCCCTGGGCCGCTAGCCAGGCTCGCAGTGTCAGGGCGTATTGGGTTCCGTGTTCTCGGTCGTGTCTGAGCAATTCCGCTACTGGGCCGCGTGTTGGTAGGCGGCCGCTGTCTGCTGCGGCTGCCAGGCGTTCCAGGAGTACCTGGCTCCAGGCGGCGTCGTAGACGACTGGTTCCCCTGTCGACAGGGCTAGGCATTCGTCGGCTTCCTGGCGGGAGGACGACACCTGTATCGCGTCCGCTGGGCCGCCGATGCCTGCCAGGACCGTTGCCTCTGTTGGCATTTCGCGGGCCAGGTTGCGGACCCAGTCCTCGGCCGCTTCCGGGGAGTCGCCGCAGGGGACCACGGTGTAGAGGACGTTGCCGAACAGGGCGCTGCGGCCCGGTCTTGACCAGCCGAAGCCCGCTGTGGCGCGTTCGAAGGCCAGTAGTGCGGCTCCGTGGTCGGCGTCGCCCACGTGGGCCTGGACGGCGATCACCCTGAGGTCCACCAAGGGCAGTCCCAGTCTGGCCAGCGCCGCTGGTGCGCCGGACGGGGAGTCCAGGAGGGCGATCACGAGGTCGGCTTCGGCTTGGCGTTCCAGGTCGGCGCTGGCTCTGGCGCGGAGGAGGTGGAGGGCGGAGGTGCGGGCTCCGTCCACGAGTGCGGCTTCTCGTGCCGTGTCTACCGGGCCGTCGACTTCCACCCACACCGAGCCGAGCAGTTCACGGCCTGCGCGGACCGCCGCTACCAGGCGTGCACCCAGCTGCTCGGTCAAGCGGGGGACGTAGATGGGTTCGTCCGAGGCCGCGAGGTGGGCGAAGACGCCGTAGGTGTCGAGGGCCGCGCGGGCTTCCTCCGGGACCTTCCTGCCGAGGATCGTTTGCACTCGGACCTGGTCGACGTCCTGTTGGCGGTAGGAGTAGGCCAGGACTCGTGATTGCTGGTCCTCGATCGTGACCGGGCCGCCCACGACGGCGGCGATGGCGTCGGCGACCGCGAACAGGTCGCCGGAGCGTTGGCCGCCCATGACCAACGTCTGCGTGACCGACGCCAACTGGCTCCAGGGGACCGAGGGGTCGACCAGGAGGACCGCCGCGCCGGACTTGCGGGCTGCGGTGGTGACCTTCTCGTCCAGCGGGGGTCTGCCGTGCAGGACGACGACCGCGGCGTTCGTCGTGCCGACCAGGCGGGCCGCGGCGGCGGGGGAGGGGATGCCCAGTGCCAGCAGGACGTCATCGGGGGCGGTCGCCGTCTGCTCCGCCACGTCGTGCAGTGCCACGCCGCGCAGCTCCACGTCGCGGCCGCGAGGGGCGCAGCTCAGATGCGTGCCGAGACTTCCCAGCACGTCGACCAGCCGATCAAGGGCAACCACGACCGGATCCTAGGTCGGCCCTGTTGTGCAGACCCCTCTCCGGCGGGTGTTGGATGGGTATCGATAGTGGGACGATGAAAGTGGAGGTGGTGTCGTGAGCACATCCGAGCGTGACGACACCCCGGTGCTCATCACCGAGGCCGCTCTGTCCCTGGACGAGCAGCACAAGGCTCGGAAGCGGAAGTACGCGATCATGATGAGCGCGCGGATCCCGTGCATCGTCCTGGCGATGGTCTTCATCAACGTCTGGTGGCTCTCGGTCGCGTTCCTCGTGCTGTCGATCCCGCTGCCGTGGATGGCCGTGCTCATCGCGAACGACCGGCCGCCGCGCAAGTCCGAGAAGCCCAGCCGGTACGAGGTCGAGCGCAAGGCGCTCGAGTCGTCCGGCAAGGATCACCGGGTGATCGACGGCTGAGGCCCCACCAGGGTCACGGCCCTCGCGCTGGCCCTGATGCCGCCCAGCAGCGCCTCCCGCTTGGAGACGCCCCGCTGCCACGCGGCGAGGAAGCCCGCGTCGAACGCGTCGCCCGCGCCCGTCGAGTCGACGCACTCGACCAGTTCGGCCGGCACGGACACGATCTCGTCCTGGTCGACCCAGCTCGCGCCGTCCGCGCCGGACGTCACGACGACCGTGCCGACGACGTCCAGCAGCGCCTTCGCCGCGGCGGGGTCCGCCGAGCCGGTGAGCGCGATCAGCTCCTCCGCGTTGGGCATCAGGAAGTCGACACCGCGCACGTCGTTCAGGAACCCCTCGGGGTCGAGGTCCAGCAGCACGGACGCCTGCGGGTCGACCGACGTCGTCAGTCCCGCCTCGTGCGCCGCAGCCAACGCCGCCAGCGCGGCGGGGCGGGAGGAGGCGTCGAGCAGGACGTAGCCGGACAGGTGCAGGTGGGTCGCGTCCGCCAGCAGACCGGGATCCAGGTCGGCGGGGGAGAAGCGGGCGTTCGCGCCGCGGTCGGCCAGCATGCTGCGCTGGCCCTGCGGGTCGACCAGGCAGACGACGCAGCAGGTCGCGGCCTCCTGGTCGACGGCGAACGCGCAGCGCACGCCCGCCGCCGTCAGCTCGGCGTGCACTTGGCGGCCCGCGGAGTCCGCGCCCACCCGCGCCACGAGCACCGGCTGCGCGCCGCACTCGGCGAGCCACGCCGCCGTGTTCGCGCCCGCGCCGCCGGGTTCGATGGTCACGTTCGCCCGCACGTCGCCGCCGTGCGGGATGGGGCCGACGTGCCGGGCCACGACGTCGAGCCCGGCGTCGCCGACGACCACGATCGTCACGGCGCCAGCTCCACGGCGACCTCGGCCGCGAGCCTGGCGTTGGACATGACCAGCGCCTCGTTGGTGTCGAGGCTCACGCCGCCGCTGGCGCCGTGGAAGTGCTCCAGCAGCACCGGCGTCACGTTCTTGCCGTGCACGCCGCGGGTCTTCAGCAGCTCCAGGCCGTCCGCGAGCAGCCGGTCGTGCAGGTCGCGGTCCATCTCGAACTCGAACGGCACCGGGTTGGCCAGCAGCACCCCGGACCGGCCGGGAACGCGGTCGCGGTGCGCGGCCACGACAGCGGCGACGTGCTTCGGGTCGTCGACCCGCCACGGCACGTCGAACTCCGATTCCCGCAGGTAGAACGCGGGGAACCGGTCGACGCGGTAGCCGAGCACCGGCACCGAGCGGGTCTCCAACAGCTCCAGGGTCGCGCCGATGTCGAGCACCGACTTCACGCCCGAGCAGACGACCAGCACCGGCGTGGTGGCCAGGACGTCCAGGTCGGCCGAGACGTCCCACGAGTCGTGCGCGCCCCGGTGCACGCCGCCGAGCCCGCCGGTGGCGAACACGTGCACGCCCGCGGCGTCCGCGAGGGCCGCCGTGCTGGCGACCGTCGTCGCTCCGTCCTTGCCCAGCGCGTAGGCGGGCCCGAGGTCGCGGCGGGACAGTTTCACCAGGTCGTTGGCCGGATCGCAGACCCGGTCCAGCTCGTTGGTGCTCAACCCGACGACCGGGACGCCGCTGAGCACCGCGATCGTCGCGGGCACCGCGCCCGCCGCCCGCACGACCGCTTCCAGCCGTCCGGCGACCTCGCGGTTGCGGCCCGGCGGCAGCCCGTGGGCGAGGATGGTGCTCTCCAGCGCCACCACTGCCCGGTTCTCCGCCAACGCGTCGGCGACCTCTTCGGCGATCCTCGTAGTCGTCACAAGCGGTAATGATGCAACGGCCGACCCGCTAGGCCGAAAACGAGCGGTGGGGCATCATGGTGGGGTGAGCACTTTGACCCAGACGCTTCCGGAGACCGACGAGCGGTCCCAGGGCACCGACTCCACCGGTGACGACTCCCCGAAGATGTTCCACTACGTGCGCAAGGCCAAGATCGCGGAGAGCGCGGTCATGGGCACGCACGTCGTGGCGCTGTGCGGCGAGGTCTTCCCGGTCACCAAGTCGGCCAAGCCCGGCTCGCCGGTGTGCCCGGACTGCAAGAAGATCTACGACGGCCTGCCGCCCGGCGGCGACGACTAGGCACGGCTTCCGACGATCGGGGCGGGCGCACCTCAGGGAGGCCCGTCCCGATTCGTCGTTCCACCGGCAATTTAGTCACTGGAGATGACTATCTGGCTTGGTGACGTTATGGTGGACTCGTCAACCCCACGACGAGGAAGGCCACCACGATGGCGAAGACGGTCGAACTCACCAGGTTCCGCGTGCTGCCCGAGAAGGTCGACGACCTGCTGGCCGCCCGGCAGGCGATGCTGGCGGACTTCCGCGAGGACCGCGTCGGCTTCCTCGACGCCGAACTGGTCCGCCTGCCGAACGACGAGTGGCTCGACGTCGTGTGGTGGAGCACCCCGGAGGACTTCGCCGCCTCCCGCGCCAAGGGCCCCAACCGGCCGGGCATCGCCGCGTTCTTCGCCGCCATCGACTCGCTCGTCACCGCCGAGGAAGGTGTGACCGCGTGAGCCCCGTGGTCGTCTGCTTCGGCGACTCGCTGACCGAGGGCGTCGGGGCCGCCGCGGGCAACTCCTACCCGGACGTCCTGGCCCGCAGGCTCGGCACGAAGGTGTGGAACGCGGGCATCGCGGGCAACCGCCTGCTCGCCGATGGCTACGGGGACTCGGGCCTGGCGCGGTTCCGCCGCGACGCGCTCGACGTCCCCGACGTCACCCACGTGGTCGTGGAACTCGGCGTCAACGACCTCGGCATGGTCCCCGCGCCCACCGCGGACCAGCTCATCGCGGGCCTCACGACCCTGGCTCGCGCGGCTCGTGCCGCAGGCGTGCGGCCTCTGGGCGCGACGCTGCCGCCGACCGGTGGCACGCCGTTCGAGGGCTTCGACACCCCGGAACTCGAGCAGGCCAGGCAGGCCGTCAACGCGTGGGTCAGGACCACCGACGAGTTCGTCGCCGTGGTCGACGTGGATCTCGCGCTTCGCGACCCCGCCCACCCCGCTCGCTACCGCGCGGACCTCGACAGCGGCGACCACCTGCACCCGAACGACGCCGGAGCCGCGGCCATCGCCGGGTCGATCGACCTCGAAGTGTTCTCCTGACCGGACGACCCTAAGCTCCACCCATGGCCAGGTACTTCGATGTGCATCCGGACAACCCCCAGAAGCGGTCGATCAGCCAGGCCGTCGACCTGATCCGGAACGACGGCCTGATCGCCTACCCCACGGACTCGTGCTTCGCGCTCGGCTGCCAGCTGGGCAACCGGGCGGGCATCGACCGCATCCGGGAGATCCGCCACCTCGGCGACGGCCACCACTTCACCCTCGTGTGCCAGGACTTCGCCCAGCTCAGCCAGTTCGTCTACGTGGACAACGCGGCGTTCCGGGCGATCAAGGCCGCCACGCCGGGCAGCTACACGTTCATCCTCCCGGCGACGAAGGAAGTCCCGAAGCGGTTGATGCACCCGAAGAAGAAGACCGTCGGCGTCCGCATCCCCGACCACACCGTCGTCCAGGCGCTGCTGGCCGAACTCGGCGAACCCCTGCTGTCCAGCACGCTGCTGCTGCCGGACCAGGAGGAGCCGATGACCCAGGGCTGGGACATCAAGGAGCGGCTGGACAACGTGGTGGACGGCGTCATCGACTCCGGCGAGTGCGGCACCGTGCCCACGACGGTCATCGACTACTCCAGCGGTGAACCGGAGATCGTCCGCGTGGGCGCGGGGGACCCGAGCCGGTTCGAATAGCGCCGTCGCCACCCGTCCGGGGTTCCCCCGAACGGGTGGATAGGGTTGCGCGCTGGCGACGACCGAACCGTCGCCGCTCGGGACCCAAGAGGAGCACGACATGCCGACGTGGCATGAACTTCGAGAGCACGCACGCACGGCGTACACCCTGAACCAGGACGAGGAGACGTGGTTCTCCCTGCTCTGGTCCTTCGACTCGGGGCGGTCGCAGCAGGTCGTGGTCAGCCACTACCAGTCGTTCGACCAGGACTGGATCGAGTTCCGCAGCTACGTCTGCAAAGAGGCGGAGATGACCCCGCGGGTCGCCCTCCGCAAGAACGCGGAACTCGCACTCGGCGCGTTGGCCCTCGACGACGACGGCGACTACGTGCTCTCCCACAAGGCGGCGCTCGCCAGCCTCGACCCGGACGAGTTCGCCCTGCCGCTGCGGGTCCTCGCTCGCACCGCGGACGCGTTGGAGTCGCAGCACGCCGCACGGGACGACTTCTGATGGCGGACGGCGTGGGCGAGGTGTTCCTGCCCGCCGACTGGGTCGATCGACGCCCCGGTCCGAAGCACTGGACCACAGAGGCCCGCAGCGACGACCCGGCCGCCAGGGAGGTGCACGCCCCGACCGGCCAGGGCATCGGCGACGGCAAGGCGTTCCTGTTCCTGTTCGGCTACAAGACGACCAGTGAGCAGGACCGCGCGATGCTGGCCATGGAGCTGGCCGAGATCGACGACGACATCGCCGTCCTGCGGGACGCCGGGTACACCGTCGTCTTCGACCGGCAGGCGACCCGCGAGGACCTGCTGGAGGCGGTCGCGGGCACGGGCACCGGCGTCGAGGGGCTGACCCCGGCGGGCTTCTACTGGAGTTCGCACGGCGGCGCGGACGGCAGCTTGGAGTGCTGCGACGGCGCGACGGTGCGCCCCGACGACCTCGACCCGGCCACCGTCTCGCCCGGCCTGCGGCTGGCGATCCTCGGAGCCTGCTACGTCGGGGCCCACGCGCCGACCTGGCGCGCGGCGCTGGGCGGCCACCCGCTGGTGGCCGGGTGGGGCAGGCCGGTCACGCTCGAGCGCGCCGTCGACTTCCTCGAGGAGGGGCGGGAGTCCGACATCGGGCTGGACGACCTGGTCAAGCGGTGGCTGCTGACGGACGACCCGGTGCCCGCGAGCACTGGCACGTCGGGCCTGCCGCCCGCCGCCGTGGAGGGCGGTCGGACCGGTCGGCTGAAGAAGCGGATCGCGACGGTCGCGGAACACCTCGGCGCGGGCTGGGCGGAGCACGGCAACCACTACGACGTCAGCGTTCCGCTGCCGGACGGTCGCTCCCACGTCGTGCAGGTGTTCCTCGTCGACAGCGTCGAGCCGTACACCGAGGGCGAACTGCTCTGCGGGATGGAGGCGGAGGTCGGACCGACCTCGGCGCTGATCACGCCCGAGACCCTGCTCGCCGGGTCGGCGCGGCCGGGGTACGGGCGGGTCGCACTGGTCGCCGGGAAGACCGGCGTCCCGCAGATCGTCACCCAGTCGTTCACCCCGCTGACCGGGGCCTCGTCCCGGCACCTCGCCGCGCACTGCTACCAGGTGGCGCTCGCCGCGGACGCGCTGGAGTTCAGCGTCTTCGGGGCGGACGAGGGCTGACGCCGGTCAGCTCTGCGCGTTCTCCGGCGGCACCCGCAGCCTGGTCGTGGGCGTGGTGTCCGCCGGGGACGGCGCGGTGCCGAGGTCGGGCGAGGGGCCCTGCTCCGGCACCTTCGTCCCCAGGTTCTCGTCCGCGCGGATGCGCTCCGCCGTCCGCTCCATCTCCAGGCGCCGCCATCGTCGGCGCTGGCGGCGGGTCATCCGCGCGGGCCACATGTCCTGGATCGCGCTGTTGAAGTACGCGCCGATCGTGATGGCCAGGCCGATGAAGTACGCGAACAGCAGGAACGCGATCGGCGTGGCCAGAGCGCCGTACGTGTAGCCGGTGGTGGTGATCCACTGGATGTAGAGGCGCAGCCCGATCGACGACAGCAGGAACACCGCCATCGCCAGCACCGCCCCCGGCACCAACCGGTGCCAGGGCAGTTTCCTGGGCAGCGACAGCTTGTACAGCGTCGCCAGCGCCAGGATCAGCAGCACGGCGAGGCCGGGGTAGTAGAAGACGCCGATCCAGTACGACACGGTGTTCTGCCAGCTCGTGGGCAGGAACTGCGTGAGCAGGTCGGGGCCCAGCGCCAGCACCGGCAGGCCGACGATCAGCAGCACCAGGCTGGCCATGTACAGCAGCAGCGCGAAGATGCGCTGCCACACCTCGTTGCGGACGCCGTACTGGTCGTGGGCGACCGTGATCGCGTCCACGAACGACGACATCGCCGACGAGCCCGCCCACAGCGAGATCACGAAGCCGATCGAGACGATCTCGCCCTTGCCCGTCGTCAGGATCTGGTCGACGGTCGGTTCGATCACGCCCGACACGACGTCGCGGCTGAAGATCGTCCGGCAGAAGCCGATGATCTTCTCCTTGACCTGGCTCACGACCTCCGGGCCGAGCCAGTCGCCCAGGTAGCCCATGCTGCCGAGCAGGCCGAGCAGCAGCGGGGGGAACGAGAGGGTCTGCCAGAACGCGGCCTCGGCGGCCTCGGAGAACAGGTTGCCCTGCCACGCCTTCTTCAGCGTGCGCGCCACAAGACGCCCCGGCCCGCGCCGCAGCGGCTCTTGCGCGGTGGCGGGGGAGGCGTGCCTGGTGTCGTCCGTCGGCGAACCCATCTCAAGGTCAAGCATGGTGCATGGGGAGCGGTTCCGCGTCACTGACGGGCCGAACGCGGGCCGGGTTTCCGGTGAACAGCGGCGTGCCGGGGAGTCCGCGGCCGGACGGGACCTTCAACGGCTGCCTCCACCTGGTGAGTCCGGGGGACCCGGTGTTCCCCGCCCCCGGTATTCCCCGAACCGCGAGGACTAACCGCGAACCGCGGGGTCATCCGAGTTGTCCGGATTGCCCTCCGTCCCGACATCGGCGTGCCGAAACCCGTCCCCACGGTCTTGACCAGCGGTTCTTCCGCGTCAACGGGGGTGGAGGCGGCGTCGGTGTCGGGTGCCGCCGCCGCGAACGGGTAGGCTGAGGGACGCCCTCACCGGGCTCCTGGCGACGTCGCGGGACCACACCGGCCTGAGGGCATTCGACTGTCACAGCACACCTTTGACCTGCGCTGAAGGAGCGATGAGTTCGTGGCACAGCCCGACACGCAGGTTGTCGAGTCCCCGGTCGCCCAGCGCCCGCTCCGGGCGTGGCAGCGGCGAGCGCTGACGAAGTACCTGTCCGCGAAGCCGAAGGACTTCCTCGCCGTGGCGACGCCCGGCGCGGGCAAGACCACGTTCGGGCTGCGGGTCGCGGCCGAGCTGCTGGCCGACCGCACCGTCGAGTCGATCACCATCGTCGCGCCGACCGAGCACCTCAAGCACCAGTGGGCTCAGGCCGCGGCCGCCGTGGGCATCGCGATCGACTCGAACTTCCGCAACACCAACGCCGTCACCTCCCGCGACTACCACGGGGTCGCGGTGACGTACGCGCAGGTCGCGGCCCACCCGACGCTGCACAGGGTGCGCACCGAGAACCGCAAGACCCTGGTGATGCTGGACGAGGTCCACCACGGCGGCGACGCGAAGTCGTGGGGCGACGCCATCCGCGAGGCGTTCACGCCCGCCGTGCGCAGGC
This sequence comes from Umezawaea sp. NPDC059074, assembly GCF_042738955.1. Taxonomy (NCBI): domain Bacteria; kingdom Bacillati; phylum Actinomycetota; class Actinomycetes; order Pseudonocardiales; family Pseudonocardiaceae; genus Umezawaea; species Umezawaea sp. NPDC059074. The sequence goes on along the minus strand of NZ_JBHYHC010000094.1, from coordinate 26,657 downwards.
TGTCGCTGACCGGGACGCCGTTCCGCAGCGACGACTCGCCCATCCCGTTCATCTCCTACGCGCCGGGCGGCGACGGCCTGATGCGCAGCCAGCCCGACCACTCCTACGGCTACTCCGACGCGCTGCGCGACGGCGTGGTCCGGCCGGTGATCTTCCTGGCCTACTCCGGCGAGGCGAGCTGGCGGACCAGCGCGGGCGAGGAGTTCACCGCCCGCCTCGGCGAGCCGCTGACGACGGAGCAGACCGCGCGGGCGTGGCGCACGGCGCTGGACCCGAGCGGCGACTGGATCAAGTCGGTGATCATCTCCGCCGACATGCGCCTGACCCAGCTGCGCAACGGCGGCATGCCCGACGCCGGGGCCATGATCATCGCCACCGACCAGACCACCGCCAAGGCGTACGCCGAGGTGTTGCAGCGGGTCACGGGCCACACCGCGACCGTCGTGCTCTCCGACGACCCCAAGGCGTCGGGCCGCATCGCCGAGTTCTCCCAGACGACCGAGCGCTGGCTGATCGCGGTCCGGATGGTGTCCGAGGGCGTCGACGTGCCGCGGCTCGCCGTCGGCGTCTACGCCACCAGCTCGTCCACCCCGCTGTTCTTCGCCCAGGCCATCGGCCGGTTCGTGCGCCAGCGCGCGAAGGGCGAGACGGCCAGCGTGTTCCTGCCGAGCGTCCCGGTGCTGCTGGGGCTGGCCAGCGAGCTGGAGCAGCAGCGCGACCACATCCTCGGCAAGCCGCACCGCGAGAAGGACGGCTGGGACGACGAGCTCCTGGCCGACGCGAACCGCACCAAGGACGAGGAGGGCGAGGAGGAGAAGGCGTTCACCTCGCTCGGCGCCTCGGCCGAGCTGGACCAGGTCATCTACGACGGGTCCTCGTTCGGCACGGCCGCGTTCCACGGCAGCGACGACGAGCAGGAGTACCTGGGCCTCCCCGGCCTGCTGGAGCCCGACCAGGTGCGCGCGCTGCTGCGGCAGCGCCAGGAGCACCAGCTGGTCGAGGTCGCCAAGCGCAAGGCCGCCGAGCCGCCCGCCCCGCCGCGCGCCGCGCGCCCCCAGGGCGTGCAGGAGCAGCTGGCCGCGTTGCGCAAGGAGCTGAACACGCTCGTCGCGATGCACCACCACCGCACCAAGAAGCCGCACGGCAAGATCCACAACGCCCTGCGCGAGCACTGCGGCGGCCCGCCCACCGCCATGGCGACCATCGAGCAGCTCGAAGAGCGCATCGCCACCCTGCGGTCCTGGTAGCCCCTCGCGGATCGTTCGCCGTCCGTTCGCCGGGCGGTCGGATCGCGTCTTCCGCCCCGTCACGTCTCCGCACCAAATGAGACGGTCGACACACTACGCAACCGGTTAATGTGACCGAGCGTGACCCTGACATGCATTTGCAGTAGTCACATGTCGGCTCGGTTACCTCTCCGTTGCAGCATCGTGCCTTCTTTATCGATGCAGTGTGGTTCCGGTCACCCGGTCACAGGGCATACGTTGTGCGCCACAACATTTTCTGTCCGGTCCTCGGGCAGTGCAGTCTGAAAGGGATGGCGGATGCGCAGCAAGAGCCTCGCCCTCATCGCCGTAGGTACCGGCCTTGCCGTGGCCATGACGGCGTGCGGTGCCAACAGTTCGACCGGTGGGAGCAGCTCCACCGGCACCAGCGACACCGGTAGCGCGGCAGCCGGCGGCACGAAGGTCGGTGTGATCCTCCCGGAGACCGCCTCCTCCGCCCGTTGGGAGGGCTTCGACAAGCCCCTCCTCACCGCCGCGCTCAAGGCCGAAGGCCTGGACGCCGACATCCAGAACGCCCAGGGTGACGTCCAGAAGTTCTCGACCCTCGCCGACGGCATGATCAACGCCGGTGTCAAGGTCCTGATCATCGCGTCCCCGGACTCCTCCGTGGGTGCCGCGGTGGCCGCCAAGGCCGACGCGCAGGGCATTCCGGTCATCGACTACGACCGCCTGAACCTGGGTGGCACGTCGAAGTACTACGTGTCCTTCGACAACGTGAAGGTCGGCACGCTCCAGGGCCAGGGCATGGCCACGGCGCTGAAGGACAAGAAGGGCGCCGAGGTCATCCAGATCGAGGGCGCCCCGACCGACAACAACGCCACCCTGTTCACCCAGGGCCAGGAGTCGGTGCTCAAGCCGCTGTACACCTCCGGCGACCTGAAGCTCGTCCAGTCCCAGCCGATCGACAACTGGGACAACCAGAAGGGCGGCCAGGTCTTCGAGCAGATCCTGACCGGCAACGGCCAGAAGGTGGACGGCGTCGTCGCCGCCAACGACGGCCTCGCGGGCGCCGTGATCACCGTGCTGAAGAAGTTCGGCCTCAACGGCAAGGTGCCGGTCACCGGCCAGGACGCCACCCCGGACGGCCTCCAGGCCGTGCTCCGCGGCGACCAGTACATGACCGTCTTCAAGCCGATCAAGTCCGAGGCCGAGGCCACCGCGAAGCTCGCGGGCCTGCTCGCCAAGGGTGACACCGCGGGCGCCGACAAGATCGCCACCGGCACCACCAAGGACACCAAGGGCAACCGCGACGTGAAGTCCGTGCTCCTGGACGCCCAGCTCATCACCAAGGACAAGGTCAAGTCCGTTGTGGACGCGGGCGCCGTCAAGGCCTCCGAGATCTGCGTCGCCGACCTGGCGGCCGTCTGCACCGAGCTCGGCATCAAGTAGCCAGCAGCTTCACCGCAACCGCCGCGGCGGGTGCCAGCCCCCGACTGGCGCCCGCCGCGGTTTCCGCCGGAATACCCAGGTTTTGGAGGACAGCCGTGAGCGAGCCGATTCTCGAGCTGCGCGGCATCAACAAGAGCTTCGGACCAGTGCACGTGCTGCACGACGTCGACTTCACCGTGCGGGCCGGAGAGGTCACCGCGCTCGTGGGTGACAACGGCGCGGGCAAGTCCACCATGGTCAAGTCCATCGCCGGCATCCACCCGATCGACTCGGGCGAAGTGCTGTTCGAAGGCCAGCCGGTCACCATCCACAGCCCGCGCGAGGCGGCCGAGTACGGCATCGAGGTCGTGTACCAGGACCTCGCGCTGTGCGAGAACCTGGACATCGTCCAGAACATGTTCCTCGGCCGGGAGCGCGGCAAGTACGGGCTGCTCGACGAGTCCGACATGGAGCAGGCCGCCCGCAAGACGCTCGCCTCGCTGTCCGTGCGCACGGTGAAGTCCGTCCGCACCTCCGTCGCGTCGCTCTCCGGCGGCCAGCGGCAGACCGTGGCGATCGCCAAGTCCGTGCTCTGGGACAGCAAGGTCGTGCTCCTCGACGAGCCGACCGCCGCACTCGGCGTGGCGCAGACCCGCCAGGTGCTCGACCTGGTCCGCAGGCTCGCCGAACAGGGCCTCGGCGTGGTGCTCATCAGCCACAACATGAACGACGTCTTCGAGGTGTCCGACCGCATCGCGTGCCTGTACCTGGGCCGGATGGCGGCGCAGGTGCCGACCAAGGACGTCACCCACGGACAGGTGGTCGAGCTGATCACCGCTGGTCGCTCCGGCGACCTGGGCATCGCCCGCCCGGAAACCGCGACCATCTGATGCCTGAGGACCTGAACATGACCGACACACCCACCGGTGAGAAGGCTCCCGAGACCGGGGCCATTTCCGACTTCGGCATCGACACGACCTCCAAGTCCGCAGGCGAGGCGTTGCGGGAGTACGTGGCCAAGGTCCGCGGCGGCGACTTCGGCTCGCTGCCCGCCTTGCTCGGCCTGCTCGTGCTGGTGATCTTCTTCAGCTCGCAGTCCGACACCTTCCTGACACTCGGCAACATCGCGAACCTGCTGGCGCAGGGCGCGGGCATCGTGATCATCGCGATGGGCCTCGTCTTCGTGCTGCTGCTCGGCGAGATCGACCTGTCCGCGGGCACCGCGTCCGGCGTGGCCGCCTCCGTGATGGCGCTGCACCTGGTCCAGAACGGCAACATGCTGACCGCGTTCGGCGACACGGTGTTCTACATCGTGCTCGTCTTCCTCGTGCTCGCCGCCGTCCTCTCCGCGCTGCTGCGCATCTGGCCCGGCGTGGTCCTCCCCGTCGTCGGCCTCGTCATCCTGCTGCTCGGCGTCCCGCCGAACGCGTGGATCGAGATGCTGCTGGCGCTGTGCATCGGCACCGCGATCGGCAGCCTCACCGGCTACCTGGTCGCCAAGGTCGGCATCCCGTCGTTCGTCGTGACCCTGGCCCTGTTCCTCGCCTGGGGCGGTGTCGTCCTCCAGTTCATCGGCCAGGGCGGCACGCTGCCCATCCGCAACAGCGAGGTGCTGTTCAAGGTCGCCAACGGCAACCTCGGCACCACGAGCAGCTGGATCCTGTTCCTGATCGCCGCCGGTGGCTACGCCGCCGTCGTGCTCAACCGGCACTTCGGCAGGCTGCGCAAGGGCCTCGTCGCCCAGCCGACCCCGCTCGTCCTGATCAAGGTCGGCCTGGTCGTCGTGCTCAGCGCGGTCGCCACCCTGCTGCTCACCCAGAACCGCGCGGTCAACCCGACCGTGACGATCCTGGGCGTGCCGTACGTGGTGCCGATCGTCCTGGCGCTGCTCACCCTCGGCACGTTCGTGCTGGACCGCACCCAGTACGGCAGGCACATCTACGCGGTCGGCGGCAACGCCGAGGCGGCCCGCCGCGCCGGTATCAACGTGCCGAAGATCCGCATGAGCGTCTTCGTGATCTGCTCGTCGGTCGCCGCTCTCGGCGCCATCGTGTACTCCTCGAAGGTCGGCTCGGTCGCCCCCAGTTCCGGTGGCGGCAACACGCTGCTGTTCGCGGTCGGCGCCGCGGTCATCGGTGGCACCTCGCTGTTCGGCGGCAAGGGCCGTCTGCGCGACGCGGTCATCGGTGGCGCGGTCATCGCGATCATCGAGAACGGCCTGGGCCTGCTCAAGCAGGAGGCCGCGGTGGTCTCCATCGTCACCGGCCTCGTGCTGCTCCTGGCCGCCAGCGTGGATGCGCTGTCGCGTCGTCGTTCGGCCGCTTCCTAGCGACGGTGACATCACCGACCGCGGGAGCCCGGCCCGACGAGGTCCGCAGGCACAACCGCACGGCGCTCCTGCGCCGGTTGCACGTCGACGGTCCGTCCACCAGGGCGTCGCTGGCGGCTGAGCTGGGGCTCAACCGCAGCACGATCAAAGCCCTGGTGGACGGCCTGGCCGAGACCGGAGTCGTCGCCGAACGGGTACCCGCGCAACGCAGCGGGGCCGGACGGCCCTCGCTGCTGGTCCTTCCCCAGCCCCACGCCGCCGTCGTCCTGGCCATCGACATCCGTGTCGAGCAGGTGGCCATGGCGATGGTGGGGCTGGGCGGGGAGATCATCGGCAGGGACAGCTGGAACCTGCACACCCGCACCCGCGATCCTCGCGAGGTCATCACCCACATCGTCGAGTCGGCGAAACTCCTCACGGACGAACTGGACCTCCAACCGGTAGCCGTGGGCGTCTCCGTCTCGGGCGTGGTCCGCCGCTCCGACGGCTGGGTCCACGAGGCACCGAACCTGCACTGGACCAACGTCGCACTGGGCGAACGCCTCAGCGCGGTCATGGGCCTCCCAGTACAGGTCGGAAACGACGCCGAGCTGGGCGCACTCGCCGAACACGTCCGCGGCGCGGCACGCGGAGCGTCGGACATGGTCTACATCTCCGCGGACGTGGGCGTGGGAGGCGGCGTGATCTCCAACGGCACCCCCTTGCGCGGCACAGGCGGCTACGTGGGCGAACTGGGACACATGGTCGTACGCCCAGGAGGCCTACCGTGCTACTGCGGCTGTGAGGGCTGCTGGGAGACCGAGGTAGGCGAAGCGGCCCTGTGCCGCGCCCTAGCCCTACCAGCGAACGCCTCCCGCGGCGCGGTAGTAGCGGAACTGCGCTCCCTGGCAGCAGACCCCGACAGCGTCATGCACCGCCTGGGCGAGTTCACGGAATGGCTGGCAGTAGGCCTGGTAACCGTGGTCAACATGCTGGGCCCGGAACTGGTGGTGCTGGGCGACCTCTTCACCGCCCTACCGGAACCAGTGGTGGCAGAGGTCAGATCGGTGGTGCAACGCCGCAGCCTGGTCAGCAGAGCAGTAGGCGGCACCCGCATCGTCAGCTCCCCCTTGGGCAGAGACGCCAAACTGGTAGGCGCAGCCGAAGCAGCCTTCGAACCCGTACTGGGCACGGTTTAGCTACAGCCCAAGATCAACGCCCAACTCCAGTGCCGCATGACTGCCGAGCCGACCAGACCAGCTCTAGCGCTGCATGACTGCCCGGCCGACCAGACCGGCTCTAGAGCTGCATGACTACCTACTTGACCTGCGGCGACGCGAAGCGTGGCCGATTTTACTTGGGGGATTTGGCCCTTAAAATTTGTCGGGCTTCCGGCTTCTACACCTGCCGTTTTGGCCCGACAAAGGGTCAAATCTAGGGGCCCCAAGTCAAATCGGCCACATCACGCTGGAAGTCTCCGTTGCTGACCGACCCCGCTGGAAGCAGCAGTCGCAGTCCGGACCCGGCTGGAAGCAGCAGTCGCAGTCCGGACCCGGCTGGAAGCAGCGTCGCAGTCCGGACCCGGCTGGAAGCAGCAGTCACAGTCCGGACCCCGCTAAGCAGCACAGCCCCCAGAAACGCGAGGGGGGCGGGGATCCCCGAAAGGATCCCCGCCCCGGAACGGCAAGGGTGCTTGAGGGCCACACACGGCCCCGATTGTTAGCCCTGCTGCAGTTCGGCAGCGAGCTCGCGCAGCTTCGTGCTGTGCTCGCGGGCGTGGTGCCCGCAGAACAGCAGTTCGCCCCCGGAGGGGAGTACGGCGCGAACCTGGGCAGCAGCCCCGCAGCGGTCGCAGCGGTCGGCAGCGGTCAACTCGGGGCGGGTGAGCGTGGGTGTAGTCATTAGAGTCTCCCTCCGTCCCGGCACCGAGGATTTCGGTGCCCTCTTACCAAGCTGCGACCACTACGCATCTGGCTGGTGCGCGGTGCTCGCTGGCTCCACTCTCTCAGACGTTCGCGCGGAAGTCAGTGTTCCCGTCGACGTGGCGACGCGCGTCACTCGCGATTTACCCACTCGTCGGTGTGTCGAACCGTCCCGAACGCCGAATCGCGGGGTTCAACATCACTTTCCGCAGTCGTGGCAACGCTTTCAGACCAGGCGTTTTGGCCGCCGCAGGCCTCGGATTGCTCCAAGTGGTGGGACCCGTGCGGCCGTTGGTGTGATCGATAACACTTTGGTCAGCTCACAGCGAACAAGGCCCTCGGTTCCACCATTCGGACGCGGATCTTGTCGTTAACCGGGTGTTCGGAGACCGTCCCGTGACCTCGTCCGTCCACTTTCGAGGCCCGCAAGACGCCATCCGCGCCCGATTCGCCCGCTTCCCCACGAGTTCCGCTCCACCGGGGCTCCACCACGACCCGAGAACCCGACCCCAGAACACGGTGAAGGCCCCGCACCGGAGTGCGGGGCCTTCACCGGGAAGCGCTTAGTCCAGGTAGTCGCGCAGGACCTGCGAGCGCGACGGGTGGCGCAGCTTCGACATCGTCTTCGACTCGATCTGCCGGATCCGCTCACGGGTGACCCCGTAGACCTGGCCGATCTCGTCCAGCGTCCGCGGCTGGCCGTCGGTGAGGCCGAAGCGCAGCCGGACCACGCCGGCCTCGCGCTCGGACAGTGTCGCGAGGACCGACTGGAGCTGGTCCTGCAGCAGCGTGAACGACACCGCGTCCACGGCCACGACGGCCTCGGAGTCCTCGATGAAGTCGCCGAGCTGGCTGTCGCCCTCGTCGCCGATCGTCTGGTCCAGCGAGATGGGCTCCCGAGCGTACTGCTGGATCTCCAGCACCTTCTCGGGGGTGATGTCCATTTCCTTGGCGAGCTCCTCGGGCGTGGGCTCGCGGCCCAGGTCCTGCAGGAGTTCACGCTGTATGCGGCCGAGCTTGTTGATGACCTCCACCATGTGCACCGGGATGCGGATGGTGCGGGCCTGGTCGGCCATCGCGCGGGTGATGGCCTGGCGGATCCACCACGTCGCGTAGGTCGAGAACTTGTAGCCCTTGGTGTAGTCGAACTTCTCGACCGCGCGGATCAGACCGAGGTTGCCCTCCTGGATCAGGTCCAGGAACGCCATGCCGCGGCCGGTGTAGCGCTTGGCCAGCGAGACGACGAGGCGGAGGTTGGCCTCCAGCAGGTGGTTCTTGGCGCGCTCGCCGTCGCGGACGATCCACCGCAGGTCGCGGCGCATCTGCGGGGTGAGCTTCTCGTTCTCGTCCTCGGCCCGGCGCACCCGCTCCGCCGCGTAGAGGCCCGCCTCGATCCGCTTGGCGAGTTCGACCTCCTCCTCGGCGTTGAGGAGCGCGACCTTGCCGATCTGCTTCAGGTAGGCGCGGACGGAGTCGGCGGAGGCGGTGAGCTCGGCGTCCTTGCGGGCCTGCCGCAGGGCCTCCGACTCCTCCTCGTCCCAGACGAAGTCGCCCTCGCCGGGCTTCTTCTCGTCCTCGGCCTCTTCGGGTTCGTCGACGACGGGCTCGTCGACGATGACCACGTCCTCGCCGAGGTCCTCGTCACCGGGCGCCACTTCGAGGTCGTCCGGCTCGTCGCCGTCCTTCTTCGCCTTGGCGGGTCCGGCCTTGGCGGCGGTCTTGCGAGGCGCCTTGGCCGCCGTCTTGCCAGCCGCCGCAGTCTTCGCCGCGGCGGGCTTGCGAGCCGGAGCCTTGCGGGCCGAGGCGGCCTTGGGGGTCTCCTCAGACTCACCGGCTGCGGCCGAGGTCGTCTTCGCGGCGCTCGTGGTGCTCGAGCGTCGGGTTGCGGTTTCTGCGGCTGCCACGTACGCCCTTTCGCGACTGTCGATCACGGCGATCCGAAGGGCGCGAAACCTCGGACGCCAGAGTTCGGGGGAGAGCCCGCCGAAGCCATCCGGCGGGGCACCGTTCCATTGTAACGACGAGAATCGCGTGCTGTTGCGCCCCGCTCGCTTAAGAGGGGGTTGAACAGGTGTTCCCGCAGCTAGATCGAGTAAGGGATTTTCCGGATCAGTGCCTGATCCCGTGCGCGGCGGCGGCCGCGGCGCCCACGATGCCCGCGTCGTTCTTCAACGCCGCGGCGACGACTTCGGTGCGCACTTCGAGGAGCGGCAACCACTTGTCGGCCTTCTTGCTGACCCCGCCGCCCGCGATCACCAGATCCGGCCACACGAGGTTCTCCAGGACCGTGATGTAGCGCGAGACCCGCGGCGCCCACTCGGCCCAGGACAGGCCCTTGTCCTCCTTGACCGACGCGGCCGCCTTCGACTCGGCGTCGTGGCCGTCGACCTCGAGGTGGCCGAACTCCGTGTTGGGGACGAGCTTGCCGTCGAGGAACACCGCGCTGCCGATGCCGGTGCCGAACGTCAGCAGCACCACGAGGCCGTCGCGGTCGCGTCCGACGCCGTAGCGCATCTCCGCCATCCCGGCCGCGTCGGCGTCGTTGAGCACGACGACCTCCTCGACCGGCTTCCCGAGCCGCTTCGCGAACAGAGCGCGCGCGTCCGTGTCCACCCACTGCTTGGACACGTTGGCCGCCGTCAGCGCGACCCCGTGCTTGACCACGCACGGCAGCGTGATGCCGACCGGACCGGTCCACTCGAACTTCGCGACGATGTCGGCGACCACCTCGGCCACCGCCTCGGGCGTCGACGGCTGGGGCGTGGTGATGCGCAGCCGCTCACCGTCCAGTGCGCCTGCTTCCAGGTCGACCAGGCCGCCCTTGATGCCGGAGCCACCGATGTCCACACCGAACCCGCGGGTAATGCCCATCCCCGATGGCCTTCCTACTCGATTCAGTAACCGTGGCCGCAGACACTAGCCTGAGCACACCGGATAGTCCCGCGAGAGTGACGTAGGTGGAACAGTTGAGTTTCGATCCTCGCCCGCTGGTGGACGTCGCGGTGACCGTCGCCCGCGAGGCCGCCGACCTCGTCCTGCGCACCCGGCACGCCGCCGTGACGGCCCAGGTGGACACCAAGAGCACCGCCACCGACGTCGTCACCGAAGCCGACAGGGCCTCTGAGCAGCTCGTTCGCGACCGCTTGGCGGTGCTGCGCCCCGGCGAGCCGGTCATCGGCGAGGAGGAGGGCGGGAGCGCCGCCGTCGAGGGCCTCACCTGGGTGGTCGACCCGATCGACGGAACCGTGAACTACCTGTACGGCCTACCGTGGTACTCCGTCTCGATCGCCGCGCAGCTCGACGGCGTGTCGGTCGCGGGCGCGGTGCTGGAACCGGTCAGCGGTCGCGTGTGGACGGCCGCCCGCGGCCACGGCTCGTACCTGGACGGCGTGCGCCTCGGCGTGTCCGGCGTGACCCGGCTGGAGCTGTCGCTCATCGGCTACGGGTTCGCCTACCGGCCGGAACGGCGGCAGCGGCAGGCCACCACGTGGGCCGCGCTGTCGACGCGGGTCCGGGACATCCGCCGCGCGGGCGCGGCCTCGCTCGACCTGTGCTCGGTCGCCGCGGGGTGGCTGGACGGCTACGCCGAACACGCGCTCGGCCGCTGGGACTGGGCCGCGGGCGCGCTGGTGGCCAGCGAGGCCGGAGCCGTCGTCCGCCTCCCCGGCGAAGACCCGGAACTGGGCGCGGACGCCACGTTCGCGGCCGCGCCGGGCATCGCCGACAACCTCCGCAATGCGTTGGTGGAGTGCGACTTCGGCTTGGTGTGATCGGCTTTCCGGCACCTGCGGAGACCCGAAGTCCGATCCTGGCGACGGCGTGTCGCGCGGACGGCGAAACAGGCGCGGGTGGTCGTGACCGGTCGCGGGTGCGCCGTTTCGGGCACCCGCCGCCGATCGGACCTCCCCGAACTCGACTTCCCGGAACTGTCGTACCCCCGTCGTAGCGTGTGCGTCGGGGGTCCCGACCACCGGGGGACTCCTGGCTCGCCCTGGTCGAAGCGAGCCAAGCCCGGAAAAGCGAACGGGCGGCCCGGCCGAAGCCGAACCGCCCGCACCGCAGGTCTCTCGTCTAGCAGTGCACGTCCCGCGCGCCCGCCACGTTGGACGCCACCACGGTCGGCGCGCTCGCCTCCGCGGCCTGCCCGCCGGACTGGTCCGGCTGCTGGTCGGCCCAGTCGGCCAGCTGGTCCAGCACCTTGCGGGCGTCGTGGTTCGGCTTCACCTCGTCGAACTTCTTCCCGATGGCGATGTCGACCGTCGCGTCCTGCCGCTCGTCGCGCACCAGTTCCAGGCACGGCTCGATCAGGCTCAGCGTCCTGGCCGCGCTCGCGCCCGGCGCGCCGAAGCGGATCTGGCCGCGGCACGTCATGTCCTGCGCCGGGTACACCGGGTCGTTGTCCGGCTCGGCGGCCTGCTTGAAGCCGAGTTCGGTCAGCGTCGTGGCCACGAACCGGGCCTGGTTGCGCTGCGTGCTCGCGTTGAACACCCGGAACTGGATGTCGGTCGCGGGCGCCGGGTCGGTCCGGTCCAGCGCGTCGTGCGCCAGCACGTTGCCCAGCTTCGGCGCCTCGACGACCGGGGCCGCCGGGTCGACCGGGGGCGCTGTCGAGGAGGGGGCGGGTGCGCTGCCCGGTGAGTTGCACCGGATCGCCAGGTCGACGTCGTTCGCGGTGTTGAGGACTTTCGCCCACACGAACACCGCGCCCACCGCCAGGATCACGAAAAGGATGAGCGCCGGTAGCGGTCGTCGCCGCTTGTACCGCGACAACCCGCTGCTCCCCGTATTGCTCGCGGGTCCCACGTCCGCCGACCTCCCCTGGCGTTGTGCCCATGTGCTCGCCGTGAACCAGCCTAGGTGGTCGGGGACCATCCCGCGTCCCCGACCGGCTGTAGCCGCCCGTTATCACCCGGTAGCGGAGGGTTGACCGCCGCTGGGGCCGCGCGGACTGCCGCGGCGGGTGGGCCGGAGCCCGTGCACAGCCTATCGGGCCAGCGTACGTGGGTCCTGTCACCCTTCTGCTCATTTAGGGGGAACCCGATGCGTGGCCCCCGGATCGGTGAGCTACCCTCTGCGCGCTCCGGGACCGTTGAGTCACCAGAAGCGTCAACTAACAGGGGGTTGGCGCTCGACGACCCGGGCGAGACCCCCGTCACTGGACGACGGGGCACAAAAAGGGGCGCTGGGACGTTAACCAGCGACACGAACACAGTCTCCGTAGACCGCAGGGGTGAAAACAAGATGGCGACCGACTACGACGCGCCGCGTCGCAGCGAGGCCGATGAGCTCGCTGAAGACTCTCTCGAGGAGCTGAAGGCGCGGCGCAACGAAACGCAGTCCGGCGTAGTCGATGTCGACGAGGACGCGACTGCCGAGAACTTCGAGCTGCCCGGCGCCGACCTTTCGGGTGAGGAACTCACCTTCAAGGTCCTGCCGAAGCAGGCCGACGAGTTCACCTGCTCCAAGTGCTTCCTGGTGCACCACCGCAGCAGGCTGGCCGAGGAGCACAACGGGCAGTACATCTGCCGCGACTGCGCCTGACCGCACCGCACCACCGGAACGAAAGCACCACTAGAACGACGCTGGGCGCTCACCCGAAGGGGTGGCGCCCAGTCGCGTTTCACTTCTTCAGCAGCTCCGCGAGCCGGTCGGCGTGGCGGGCGCTGAACAACCAGTAGGGCGTCGGGTCCTCCGGGTCCTCCAGCGCCACCTTCACCATCGGCCCCACCCACCCGCGGTGCGCGACGAACGCGGCCGGGTCCAGGTTCGGGCCCATCGCCTTCCGCTTGGTCTTGGCGGTGAACACCTCCACCTCGCCGAGCAGCTCCAACGGCACGTGCGCGTCACCCACCCGCAGCTCGCCGTCGCCCACCGCGACCTTCAACGACCCGAGTCGCACGATCAGCAGCACGACCAGCGGAACGGTGATCGCGTACGGCAGCCACGACCGGACGCCGGGGAAGCCCATGTGGATCTCCGCGGCCAGCAGCACCGCGGCGGTCACCGGCAGCAGCCAGCCCCACCAGGGGACGTACAGCCGCTCTTGGAAGTCACTTGAGGCGGTCACAGCACTCTTGCTCACGTGTGCAGGGTAATCTCGCCCGCCGTGCCCAGCGTCGAGGTCTTGCTGTCCCGGCTCGATCCGGGAGTCCCACCGCCAACGTACGCCCGTCCGGGTGACGCGGGCGCGGACCTGGTCACCACTCAGGACGTGGTGATCGAGCCCGGCGAGCGGGCGGTGGTCGGCACCGGGATCGCGATCGCGCTGCCCGAGGGCTTCGCCGGGTTCGTGCACCCGCGGTCCGGTCTCGCCGCCAGGGTGGGGCTCAGCGTGGTCAACACGCCGGGCACCATCGACGCGGGCTACCGGGGCGAGATCAGGATCTGCCTGGTGAACCACGACCTCCGCGAGCCGATCAGGCTCTCGCGGGGCGACCGGATCGCCCAGCTGGTGGTCCAACGGATCGAGCACGCGGTGTTCCGCGAGGTCGACGAACTGCCGGGCTCCGAGCGCGGCACGGGTGGGTACGGCTCTACTGGCGGGCACGGCGTGCTCGCGGCGACGGCGAAGGCCGACGCCATGCAGCGGACAGAGGGGTAAACGCAGATGTTCGGACGGCGCCGCAAGCGGGGCAGGCACGCGACGAACCGGGAGACCGCGCAGCAGGACGCGGAGTTCGGTGGCGACGAGCTGGACGTGGCCGACGACGGCCCGTACGACGAGTCCGAAGCGCCCAGGGACGAGGTCACCAGGCTGGAGCTCGGCTCCGTCAGGCTGCCGGTGCCCGACGGCGCGCAGCTCCAGGTCGAGATGGACCCGGCGGGCGCGGTGCGCGCGGTGCACCTGCTCACGCCCGCCGGTCAGCTCACGGTCAGCGCGTTCGCCGCGCCCCGCACGGGCGGCCTCTGGAAGGAGGTCGGCGCGGAGCTGATCGCGCAGCTCAAGGAGGACGGTGCCCGGATCAACCGGGAGAACGGCCAGTGGGGCGAGGAGATCACCGCCCGCAACAGCGGCGTGCACCTGCGCTTCGTCGGCGTCGACGGTCCGCGCTGGCTGCTGCGCGGGGTCGCGGCGGGCCCGGAGGAGCAGGCCCCGGTCGTGGCCGAGGCGCTCTACGAGCTGCTGCGCGGCACGATCGTGGTCCGCGGCACGCAGCCGATGCCGGTGCGGACGCCGTTGCCGATCGAGCTGCCCGAGGCCATCGCCAAGCACATCGCCGCGCAGGCGGGCGGCTGACCGGCCGGGGCGGGGCCTCCTCGGAGGCCCCACCCCGACTATCGCTTCAGTGTCGACCGAAGTCGGTCGTCCGGACCAGCGCGGCCGCCAGCGCGAGCACCGCGGCCCGCCCCAGGGCGGCCCGGTCGACGCCCAACGCCGTGAGCGTCGTGGTGCGCAACTCCGCACGTGGCAGCGCGACCGTCCACGAACGGGCGACCCCGACAGGGTGAATTGGGTCGTCGCTGCACGCGGCCACCCCCGCAGGCGCCCGCACCCCCGCCAGTTCCGCGGTGGTGGGGGCCGCCGACCGGGCCGCCGCGCGCAACGTCGGGGCCAGTCCCGGCCCGTGCCGCCGCCAGGCGCGGGACAGCTCCGCGCCGAGCCACCCGTCCACTCCCACCAGCGCGGCGTCGACGCCGTCGCGCTCCACGACCGCCGCGCCCGCACGGGCGGACAGCGCCGCGGGCGCGTCCCCGGCGTCCCCGGTCCACGCGGGCAGCGCCAGCAGCAGGCCCGCGCACCGCTCCGGGTGCCGCACGGCCCACGCCGCCGCCACGTGCGCCCCGAGCGAGACGCCGCCGACCAGCAGCGGCGTGCCGGTCCACGCCGCGTCCAACGCCGCCAGGTGCTCCTCCACCGACACCGTCGGCGGAGCGGTCACACCGATCCCCACCTGCGCCAACGGCTCCTCGAACACGCTGCGGACGAACACCTCGTCGGAGGCGGTTCCGGGCAGCAGGACTGCGGTTCGGCCGACCAGATCGACCATCGGGCGCATCACGGCGAGGATCCTCCCCCAGTCGGATACCGGCGCCCCCGCGCCCGGTTACCCTGGAGTTCGTACGGGCTTCGTCGTCGATGCCCCTTGTGATCCACCAGGAGTCGGGGATGAGTGTTTCCGGAGACGGCTATTGGCGTCGTCTCATGCGTCGCCTCACCAGCGATGCGACCGAGTTGGACGCGGAAGACCTCTCCCGGAAGGCCGAGGCCGTCGGCGCGATGCGCGCGTGCGACTGCAAGTCCGGTGAGGAGGTCACCGTGATGGGCAGGCTCCGCAGCGTGGAGATGTGCCCGCGCGACTCGGCCGCCACGCTGGAGGCCGAACTCTTCGACGGCACCGAGGGCGTCACCCTGGTGTGGCTGGGGCGCCGCCGCATCGCGGGCATCGAGCCGGGGCGCACGATCAAGGCCCGCGGCCGCATCGCCGTCCGCGACGGGCGCAAGGTGCTCTACAACCCGTACTACGAGCTGCAGAACGCTTCATGACCCCGACGAACGGCCAGGACGTGACGGACGAGCAGAAGAGCACCACCGACGAGCCCGAGAAGATGCCGACCATGCTCGAGCAGATGGGCGGCGTCAGCGGCCTCGTCTACTCCTCGCTCCCGGTCGTCGTGTTCGTGCTGGTCAACACCTTCGCGGGGCTGTACCCCGCGATCTGGAGCGCACTCGGTTCGGCGGTGCTGATCGGCATCGTGCTGGCGGTCCGCAAGGGCTCGATCCAGCCCGCGGTGTCCGGCCTGTTCGGCGTCGGCGTCGCGGCGTTCATCGCCTACCGCACCGGCTCCGCCAAGGGCTTCTTCCTGTTCGGCATCTGGCAGAGCCTGGTCTACGCGGGCGCTTTCGTGCTGTCGATCGTGGTCCGCTGGCCCCTCGCGGGCGTCGTGTGGTCGGCCCTCAACGGCCGCGGCACGACGTGGCGCAAGAACAAGGCGTCGATCCGCGACTACGACATCGCGACGCTGGTGTGGGCACTGGTCTTCGGCTCCCGCTTCGTCGTGCAGCAGTGGCTGTACGACACGGCGTCCGTCGGCTGGCTGGCGTTCGCCCGCCTCGCCATGGGCTACCCGCTGATGGCGATCGCGGTGGCCGCGACCGTGTGGGCGGTCCGCCGCTCGGACAAGCGCCTCAAGGCCATCGAGGAGGCCGAGGCGACCGAGGTCCGCGAAACCGAGGAGCAACTGCGCGCCCGCTACGCGCACCCCCCGGAGCCGCACGCCACCACGAAGCCGGTCACCGAGAGCTGACCCCCGAACCACCGATCCCCGCCCCGCCCGGTCGTGCACCGGGCGGGGCGGGGTCGTTTCAGCAGCCCAGTGCGGCGTATGTGGCCACTTTTAGAGGTAGGATTGTGGCTACTGGAGGTGTGGCGTGGAGATAGGCATTCGAGAACTCCGAGACGGGCTCAGCCGTCACCTGGCGGAAGTGCGCAAGGGTCGAACCGTCGTCGTGACCGACCACGGGCACGCCATTGCCCGGATCGTCCCCGTCGACCAGCCGACGGCGCTGGAGCGCCTCATCGCGGAAGGTCGTGTCCGTCCCGCGTCGAGGCGCAAACAACCCGCGCCCGAGCCCGTCGTCGCGGCAGGCTCCATCAGCGATCTCATCGAGGAACAGCGACGTTGATCGGCTATTTCGACACCTCGGCGTTCGTCCCGCTGCTCCTCAGCGAGCCCAGCAGCGAGTTCTGCCGGTACTTCTGGAACCAGTCGGACAGCGTGGTCACCACCCGGCTGCTCTACGTGGAGTCCGCCGCGGCACTGGCGCAGGGCTTGAGGATGGGCCGGTTGAGCGATCCCGAACACGGCCGTGCCCTGGGTCAGCTCGAACGGATGTGGCAGGAGTTCGAGGTCGTCGAGGTCGATGGCATCGTCACCGCACGAGCGGCTGTCTTGGCGCACCAGCTCGCCTTGCGCGGCTACGACGCCGTGCACTGCGCGTCCGCCGAGCAGATCGACGACCACGACCTCGTGGTGGCGAGCGGGGATCAGAAGCTGCTCAAGGCTTGCGCGGAACTGGGCATGGCCACCGCCGACACCGCGACCGAGCGGCCGGTCTGACGCACCGATCCCCGCCCCGCCCGGTCGTGAACCGGGCGGGGCGGGGTCGTTTCAGTAGCCCAGTGCGGCGCGGATGTCCTGCTCGACGGCCGCGGTGGCCACGAACAGCAGTTCGTCGCCACCCTCGAACGTGTCCTCCGCCGACGGCACGATGACCCGGCCGCCGCGCAGGATCGTCACGAGCGCGGCGTCGCGCGGCAGCACCAGTTCGCTCACCGGCTCACCGGCCAGCGGGGTGTCGTGGGGGAGGGTGATCTCCACGAGGTTCGCCTGGCCCTGGCGCAGCGTCAGCAGCCGGACCACGTCGCCGACGGTCACGGCCTCCTCGACCATCGCGGCCAGGATGCGCGGCGTCGACACCGCCACGTCCACGCCCCACGACTCGGTGAACAGCCACTCGTTGGCCGGGTCGTTGACCCGCGCGACCACGCGCTTGACCGCGAACTCGGTCTTGGCGAGCAGCGACACCACGAGGTTGACCTTGTCGTCGCCGGTGGCGGCGATGACGACGTCGCAGAGCTGCATCCCGGCGTCCTCGAGCGACGACAGCTCGCACGCGTCGGCCTGCACCCACTCCGCCTGCTCCACGGTGTGCGGCTCGAAGTGCGCCCAGTCGCGCTCGATCAGCATCACCTGGTGGCCGTCGGACACCAGTTCCTGCGCGATGGACCGGCCCACGGCTCCCGCGCCCGCGATTGCGACCCGCATCAGCTCTCCTCAGGTGCGCGAACGGCCGCGGCGGTCACGTCGGTGACGGTGCCGGACAGGGCTGCGACGTAGATCACATCGTCTGCTTGGACCACGGACTTGGAGTCCGGCAGCACGCCGGTGCCGAACCGCATGATGAACGCGACGCGGCTCCCGGTGGCCTCCTGGAGCTCCGCGACCGAGTGCCCGACCCAGTCCTCGTGGACGCTGATCGGCAGCACGGCGACCGTGCCGGACGGGTCGCGCCACGCCGTCGTGGAGCCTTCCGGGACCAGCACCCGCAGGAACCGGTCGGTGCTCCACGGGACGGTCGCGACCGTCGGGATGCCGAGGCGCTCGTACACCTCGGCGCGCTTGTGGTCGTAGATGCGCGCCACGACGTGCTGGACCCCGAACGTCTCGCGCGCCACCCGCGCCGAGATGATGTTCGAGTTGTCCCCGCTGGACACGGCGGCGAAGGCACCCGCGCGCTCGATCCCGGCCTCGATCAGCACCTGCCGGTCGAAGCCGTTGCCGACCACCTGCTGGCCGTGGAAGTCGGCCCCCAGGCGCCGGAACGACTGCGCGTTCTTGTCGATGACCGCGACCTGGTGGTCAAGTCGCTCCAGGGCCTTGGCCAGGGATGTCCCCACCCGGCCGCACCCCATGATCACCACGTGCACTGCGTGCCTCCTCGTCTTTCGCGCGGTGACCCGCGCGACTGGCGTGACCGAACCTACCCTGGACGGCCCGCCGCGAGCGGCGGGAGTCCGGGCCCCGCTGTCCGGGATTTCCGGTTCCTCCGGGCCCCGCCGTCCCCGCTCGCGCGGATACCCCGCGGCGGCGTGGAGATATCACGCTCAAACGCAGGTGGTTGGTCCGAAACGGTGACCGGAGCACCTACGCTCTGAACCCGTGTCCAAGCTCGCAACCGCGGCCAAGCGCCTTGTCGTCGGCAGGCCCTTCCGCAGTGATCGACTAGCCCACACCCTGCTGCCCAAGCGCATCGCCTTGCCGGTCTTCGCCTCGGACGCCATGTCCTCCGTGGCGTACGCGCCGGAGGAGATCTTCCTGGTGCTGTCCGTGGCGGGGCTGTCCGCGTACACGATGGCGCCGTGGGTGGGTCTCGTGGTCGTGGCCGTGATGCTCGTCGTGGTCGCGAGCTACCGGCAGAACGTCCACGCCTACCCGTCGGGCGGGGGTGACTACGAGGTCGCCACGGTCAACCTCGGCCGCCGGGCGGGCCTGACGGTGGCCAGCGCGCTGCTCGTCGACTACATCCTCACCGTGGCCGTGTCGATCGCCTCGGCGATGGCGAACATCGGCTCGGCGCTGCCGTACGTGGCCACGCACAAGGTCGAGTTCGCCGTGGCCGCGATCGTCATCCTCACGGCGATCAACCTGCGCGGCCTGCGCGAGTCGGGCACGGCGTTCGCGATCCCCACCTACGCGTTCATGATCGGCATCCTGCTGATGATCGGCTGGGGCCTCTTCCGGGTGTTCGTGCTCGGCGACGTGATGCACGCGGAGAGCTCGACGGTCGAGATCCGCGCCGAGGACGACCACCTGATGGGCCTCGCGTTCGTCTTCCTGGTGCTGCGCGCGTTCTCGTCCGGCTGCGCGGCCCTCACCGGCGTCGAGGCGATCAGCAACGGCGTGCCCGCGTTCCGCAAGCCGAAGTCGCGCAACGCCGCCACCACGCTGCTGCTGATGGGCCTGATGGCCGTCACGATGCTGATGGGCCTGATCGTGCTGGCCCAGGTCACCGGCGTGCGGATGGCGGAGGACCCGGCCCGCCAGATCATCAGCGCCCCGCCGGGGTACGAGCAGAAGACGATGGTCGCGCAGATCGCCGGTGCGGTGTTCGACGGCTTCCCGGTCGGCTTCTACTTCATCGCCTCGGTCACCGCGCTGATCCTCGTGCTCGCGGCCAACACCGCGTTCAACGGCTTCCCGGTGCTCGGCTCGATCCTCGCCCAGGACCGCTACCTGCCCCGCCAGCTGCACACCCGAGGCGACCGGCTGGCGTTCAGCAACGGCATCGTGTTCCTCGCGGGCGCGGCGATCGTGCTGGTCATCGCGTTCGACGCCGAGGTCACGAGGCTGATCCAGCTCTACATCGTGGGCGTGTTCGTGTCGTTCACGCTGAGCCAGCTCGGCATGATCCGGCACTGGAACCGGCTGCTGTCCACCGAGGAGGACCCGGCGGCCCGCAACCGCATGCGGCGCTCCCAGACGATCAACACCGTCGGCCTGGTCATGACCGGGTCCGTGCTGGTCGTCGTGCTGATCACCAAGTTCACCAAGGGCGCGTGGATCGCCATCGCCGCGATGGCCGCCATCTACGCCCTGATGACCGCGATCCGCAGGCACTACGACCGGGTCGCCGAGGAGCTGCGCCAGCAGGAGCGGCAGAAGATGCTGCCCGCCCGCAACCACGCCATGGTGCTCGTGTCCAAGCTGCACATGCCGACCCTGCGCGCGCTGGCCTACGCCAAGGCCACCCGGCCGGACGTGCTGGAGGCCGTCACGGTCAACGTCGACGACGCGGACACCCGCAAGCTCGTGCAAGACTGGGAGAAGGAAGCCTTCAAGATCCCGTTGAAGGTGATCGAGTCGCCCTACCGCGAGATCACCAAACCGGTGCTGGACTACGTGAAGCGGATGCGCTCGGACAACCCGCGCGACGTCGTCACGGTGTTCATCCCCGAGTACGTGGTCGGCCACTGGTGGGAGCAGATCCTGCACAACCAGAGCGCGCTGCGGCTCAAGGGGCGACTGCTGTTCGAACCCGGTGTGATGGTGACGAGCGTGCCGTGGCAGCTCGCGTCCTCCAGCAGGGTGCACGAGAAGGACGTGGTCGCGCCCGGCGCGATCCGTCGTGGTTTGGACAAGAGGGACCCCAGGTGACTTCGCCAGAACCCGCAGGACACGACGGCACGCCCCCGGTCGTGGAGAAGCCGAACTGGCGGCACCGCCGGTTCGAGGTCGAGGTCGGGCCGGTGGCGCACGGCGGCCACTGCGTCGCCCGCCACGAGGGCCGGGTCGTGTTCGTCCGGCACGCCCTTCCGGGTGAACTCGCGGTCGTCGTGATCACCGACGACACCGGCGGCTCGTTCTGCCGCGGCGACGCGGTCGAGATCCTGCGGCCGTCCGCCGACCGGGTCGAACCGCCGTGCCCGTTCTCCGGGCCGGGCCTGTGCGGCGGCTGCGACTGGCAGCACGCCTCGTGGGAGGCCCAGCGCGACCTGAAGGCCGCCGTCGTCGAGGAGCAGCTGCACCGGCTCGCGAACGTCGACCGCGCCGTGGTCGTCGAGGAGCTGCCCGGCGGTCCGGGCGGCTGGCGCACCCGCATGCGCATGGCCGTCGGCCCCGAGCGCAGGGCCGGGTTCCGCGGCCACCGCAGGCACAACATCGTCGTGGTCGACGAGTGCGTGATCGCCGCCCCCGGCGCGCTCGACGAGGCCGTGCGCCGCGAGTGGACCGTCGGCGGCGAGCTGTCCATCACCCGCGACGCGGGCGGCCAGGTCCACATCACCGAGTCCGGCAAGCCCCAGCCGCGCAACGGCCGCCGCGCCGTTCCCGGCAGGCCGATCCGCAGGCGCGGCAGCGGCACCGCCGTCGAACTCGCCGCCGAGCGCACGTGGCGGCTCGACGCCGAGGGCTTCTGGCAGGTCCACCCGGCCGCCGCGGACACCCTCGCCGCGGTCGTCCGCGAGTGGGCGGCCTGCGACCCCGGCCAGCTCGCGTGGGACCTCTACGGCGGTGTCGGGCTGTTCGCGTCCGTGCTGGCCGAGCAGGTGGGCCCCACCGGTCACGTCGAGGTCGTCGAGTCCTCCCACCAGGCGATCCAGGACGGCGTCGCCAACCTGTCCGACCTCGCCCAGGTCGGGTTCCGCCGCGGCAAGGTCGAGGACGTCCTGTCCTCGCCCGACTTCGTCGACCAGAACCCGGACGTCGTCGTGCTCGACCCGCCCCGCAAGGGAGCCGGGAAGGTCGTCGTCGCCGAGATCGCCCGGCGTTCACCCGCTCGGGTGGTCTACGTCGCCTGCGACCCCGCCGCGCTGGCACGCGACGTGGCGACGTTCGCGGAACTGGGGTATCAGCTGGCCGATCTGAGGGCCTTCGACGCCTTCCCGATGACACACCACGTCGAGTGCGTGGCGCTCCTCGTCCCCCGAACGTGAGCCTCCATACACCCTGAGAAGCCAACCGGACGGGTGGTCTTCACGTCCTGGTGAGGGCAAGCGGGTGAGGAACTGCGTCTCAGCCGTGCCTCCGTAGACTGACCGGACGATGCGCGTCCACCACGATGCGTAATCCGAACCGACGCAGACCACAGGCGAGGTGGAGCGGTGACGCTGCTGGAATCCGTGCAGGGACCGGCGGACTTGAAACGGATGACCGCCGAGGAGCTGGTGCGGCTCGCGGAGGAGATCAGGGGATTCCTGGTCGACAAGGTCTCCCGGACCGGTGGTCACCTGGGCCCCAACCTGGGGGTGGTCGAGCTGACCGTGGCCGTGCACCGGGTCTTCGACTCGCCGCACGACCCGGTCGTCTTCGACACCGGGCACCAGAGCTACGTGCACAAGATCGTGACCGGCCGCCGCGACGGGTTCGACACCCTGCGGCAGCGCGACGGCATGTCCGGCTACCCGTCGCGCTCCGAGAGCGAGCACGACGTGGAGGAGAACAGCCACGCCTCGACCGCGCTGTCCTACGCGGACGGCCTGGCCAAGGCGTTCCAGCTCCAGGGCGCCAAGCGCACCGTCGTGGCGGTCGTCGGCGACGGCGCGCTGACCGGCGGCATGTGCTGGGAGGCGCTCAACAACATCGCGGCGGACAAGACCCGCCCGGTCGTGATCGTCGTGAACGACAACGGCCGCTCGTACTCGCCGACCATCGGCGGACTCGCGGACCACCTCTCCTCGTTGCGGCTGCGGCCCGGCTACGAGCAGGTGCTGGAGAGCGGCAGGCGCGCGTTGCAGCGCACCCCGCTGTTCGGCAAGCCGCTCTACGCGGCGCTGCACGCGGCCAAGCGCGGCATCAAGGACGCGCTGGCCCCGCAGGCCATGTTCGAGGACCTCGGCCTGAAGTACATCGGCCCGGTCGACGGCCACGACCTGCCGACGCTCGAGTCCGCGCTGCTGCGCGCCAAGGCGTTCGGCGGGCCGGTCATCGTCCACGCGGTCACCCGCAAGGGCAACGGCTTCGCCCCGGCCGAGAACCACCAGGCCGACCAGATGCACGCCACCGGCGTCATCGACCCCATCACCGGCGAGGCCGTCGGCCCGTCCAAGCGCACCTGGACGCACGTCTTCGCGGACGAGCTGGCCGTGCTCGGCGGCGAGCGCGAGGACCTCGTGGCCATCACCGCCGCCATGCGCGGCCCGGTGGGCATGGACAAGTTCGCCGGCCTGTACCCAGACCGCTGCTTCGACGTCGGCATCGCCGAGCAGCACGCCATGACGTCCGCCGCGGGCCTGGCCATGGGCGGCCTGCACCCGGTGGTCGCCATCTACGCGACGTTCCTCAACCGCGCGTTCGACCAGCTGCTGATGGACGTCGCCATGCACAAGCAGGGCGTCACCGTCGTGCTCGACCGCGCGGGCATCACCGGCCCGGACGGCGCGAGCCACCACGGCATGTGGGACATGTCGGTCTGCGGCCTCATCCCCGGCATCCACGTGGCCGCCCCGCGCGACGCGGCGACGCTGCGCGAGGAACTCCGCGAGGCGGTCCTGATCGACGACGCCCCGACGGTCGTCCGCTACCCGAAGGCGTCCGTCGGCGCGGACCTGCCGGCGCTGGAACGCGTGGGCACGGTCGACGTCCTCCGCAGGCCCGCCGAGGGCGAGAGCAACGACGTCCTGCTCGTCCCCGTCGGCGCGTTCGGCGAACTCGGCGTGGCCGCCGCCCAACGCCTGGCGGACCAGGGCATCGGCGTCACGGTCGTGGACCCGCGCTGGATCCACCCGGTTCCGCCGGAGCTGGTGGAGATGGCCGCCGACCACAAGCTGGTCGTCACGGTCGAGGACGGCGGCAGGCACGGCGGCTTCGGCTGGACCCTCGCCGCGGCACTCCGCGACGCCGACGTGGAGGTGCCGCTGCGCGACCTGGGCGTCCCGCAGCAGTTCCACCAGCACGCCGAACGCCCCGAGGTCCTGGCCGCACTGGGCCTCACCGCCCAGGGCGTGGCCCGCAGGGTCACCGAGTGGGTGGCAGGCCGCATGGTCGAAACCCCGACCCAGCAGTCCGAACTGAACGCCAAGGCGGAGAGCTGACAAGCCTCCACCGACAGCGCCCCTAGGCATTCCAGCGCTTCAGCGCTTCGCCGAAACCCGCTGGCGACGGCCCCCCCGCCCCCCCCCCCGGGGCCCGCGCCCGCCCACAACCCCCCCCGGAACCCCACGCGCCCCGGCCCGGG
>NZ_JBHYHC010000094.1:0-2590 GCF_042738955.1 Umezawaea sp. NPDC059074 | reverse complement strand
GTTTTCATAAAACCCCCCCACCCCCCCCCCCATTTGTATTACCTGCGATTCTGGTATGCCCCAAACCCCGTGGGCCCCGCCCCGCGGTCACCCCGACCGGGGGCCGTCGCCGTCCAAGAACCTCCCGCGGAACCTCTCGCGCCGCTGCCGTGTCTCCGGTGCTGCGGAGAATCCCCCACGACTCCTAGGGCGCCCCAGGGGACCCCCGAATTTCACGTTACGGCCGAGGTCCGACAGTTTTCGGCCGTTTCCAGCCCTCCCCAACCCGCTCCACCCGATCGAGCGACCCAGCCCTTTCCCCAGGTACTCGCCGTGACCACCGGTCCGAGCACACCCCACCGACGCGGCACGGCAGTGGTTCCCGCACGACCCCGGTAGCGTTGTGGTGTGCGGATCCTGGTTGTTGAGGACGAAGTGCCGCTGGCCGACGCCATCGCGCGTGGCCTGCGGCGAGAAGGCATGGCTGTCGACGTCGCCTACGACGGCGAGTCCGGCCACGAGAAGTCGACCATCACGCGGTACGACGTGGTCGTGCTCGACCGCGACCTGCCCGGCATGTCCGGCGACGAGCTGTGCAAGGAGATCCTCAGTTCGGGCGCGTTGACGCGGGTCATGATGCTCACCGCCAGCGCGGGCATCGACGACCGCGTCGCGGGCTTGTCGCTGGGGGCGGACGACTACCTCGCGAAGCCGTTCGCGTTCCCGGAGCTGGTCGCGCGGGTGCGCGCGCTCGCCCGGCGCGCGACGCCCGCGACGCCGCCGCTGTTGAGCGCGCGCGACGTGGAGCTGGACCCGGCGCGGCGGACGGTGCGGCGCGGCGGCGAGCTGGTGGAGTTGACGCGCAAGGAGTTCGGCGTCCTCGAGGTGCTGCTCGCGGCCAAGGGGTCCGTGGTCAGCAGCGAGGAGCTGCTCGAGCGGGTGTGGGACGAGAACGCCGACCCGTTCACCACGACCGTGCGCGTGACCGTGATGACGCTGCGCAAGAAGCTCGGCGAGCCCGGCATCATCGACACCGTCGTCGGCTCCGGCTACCGGGTCCCGAGCGCTGGGACCGGCTCCGCTGAGGACTGACTTCACCCGACGGCGGGGGCCGGGTCTGCGGCTCCGCATCACGCTGCTCGCCACGGCGCTCGTCGCGTTCGTCAGCTGCCTGCTGCTCCTGCTGGGGTGGATGCTCGTCGGCCGGGTCGTCGACTCGATGCCGTCGTTCCCGGCGGGCAGCACGGTGCAGGTGGACGGCGTCGAGGTCGACACCGACGTGCTCAGCCAGGTGCTCGGCGCGCACGCCCGCGCGGACGTCGTGCGCTCCGGCGCCATCGCGTTCTGCTTCGTGGTCCTGGCCGCGGCCGTGCTCTCGTGGGCGATCACCGGGCGCGTGCTCAAACCCGTGCACGACGTCACGGAGGCCGCGCGCCGGTTGTCCGCGGAGTCGCTGGGGGAGCGGTTGCGGCTGGCCGGGCCGCGCGACGAGGTCGCGGAGCTGGCCGACACGTTCGACGGGATGCTCGACCGGTTGCAGGCGGCGTTCGACTCGCAACGCAGGTTCGTCGCGAACGCCTCGCACGAGCTGCGCACACCGTTGTCGGTGATCCGCACCGAGCTGGACGTGACGCTGTCCGACCCGGACGCCGACGTCGAAGAGTTGCGGCGGATGGCCGGTGTCGTCCGGACCGCCGCCGAACGTTCCGAGCAGTTGGTGAGCGCACTGTTGTTGCTGGCTCGCACCGAGGGGACCCGGCTCGCGGTGCACGAACCCGTGGACCTGGCGGCCGTCGTGGACTCGGCGTGGCGGGCCGTGCGGGCGGAGTCGGCCGCCAAGCAGCTGCGGATGAGCTTCCGCACCGGTCCCGCGCCCGCGGTCGGCGACCCGGCGCTGCTGGAGCGGATCGCGGGGAACCTGCTGGAGAACGCCGTGCGGCACAACCTGGTGGGCGGCTGGATCGACGTGGTCACCGAGGGCGGGCCGCAGTGGTCCGTGCTGCGGGTGTCGTCGTCCGGCCCGCCGATCGCGCCGGAACTCGTGGAAGGGCTGTTCGAGCCGTTCCGCCGCGGGGGGACCGACCGCACCGCGCGCACGGGAACCGGACTCGGCCTGTCGATAGTGCGGGCGGCCGTGACCGCGCATGAAGGACGCGTTCACGCGGAAGCGGTGTCCGGTGGAGGGCTCGCGGTGATCGTGCACCTGCCCGCCGCGGGGCGATGAAAGAAAGTTTCCGTGGCCCCGGTCACAGTCAAGTGTGTTTTGAGGGCGTTCTGGGCACTCTGAGAGGTCTGGCAGGGGTCCGGAGCAGGGGTTTTGTTGACCATGACCCCTAGGGGACCCCGATTTGTACCCCAGTTCATGGGGGTGTAACTTTCTCCTTGTCACCGCGACACAGACCGGAAACGGGCTGAGGCGGAGGCCAAAAACCTAAGAAGATCGAATGCCTCGCAAGCCGATTTGACAGTCTGAAAAATCGCTTGCTAAGCTTCAAACACAAGCCCCGGATTGCACTGCGGTAAGACGCGGAACAAGATGGTGTGCGCGTGTTCTTTGAGAACTCAACAGCGTGCCGAATAGCCAGTAACTTATATGAACCCAGTCAATGGG
>NZ_JBHYHC010000093.1:0-36576 GCF_042738955.1 Umezawaea sp. NPDC059074 | reverse complement strand
CCTGGCCGAGCGTGCGGTGCCGCGTAGCGGCCGATTTTACTTGGGGTTTTTGGCGCTAAGCTCAGTCGGGCGGCAAGTTTTGATCCTGCCGTTTTTGCCCGACTAGCGCCAAAAAGAGGGGCCCCAAGTCAAATCGGCCACATCCACTACGGAAATCGCCTCCCGGCCACGCTGGAACCGGAAGCTGCACTAAAGCGGGATCAGCGGTGTGGGATCAGCAGTGCTGGTAGCGGTAGGCGCTGTTGCCGGGGCCGACCAGGTAGCGGTCTCGCAGAGTGGTGGTCTTCGGGGTTTGCGGGTCGCGGCAGACGTTGGTGAAAGTGCCTCGGAGGTTGTCCGTGTACTCGACGTCCATCACGTGCGTGCCGTACACGTCGCTGTACATCGAGCACTCGTCGTAGGCGTGGCACTCCTCCGAGAACGCGAAGTCGAAGCCGACCTCGCTTCGCGCCCGTGCGCTTTCCTCTGCTGAGTTCTTCTGGCCGATGGCCAAGCCCAACGTGTGAGCCTTGGTGGCGAGGAGGGTGGCGTACGCGAGGTTGTTGCTTGCTGTCAGTTTGCCGCGTGAGCGGCTGTAGGAGTCGAGGTTGTCGATCTCCACTGCCTTGAAGCCCTTTTGTGCGCAGCGCTGGATGACTGTGCCGGTGATGTCTGCCAGGCGGGTGCGCTTCGTTGCCGTGGAGGTGTCGAGGATGAACTCGTCTGGCCAGTCGGGGTCGATGATGGGTTTGCCGCTGCTGTCCGTCAGCAGGAGGTCCTTGCGGTCCTTGAGCCAGAGGTCCTTCTCCTCCGGTTGGGTTTGGAAGCCGTTGACGTAGCAGATGTTGTAGATGCCCGGTGCCGGGGTGGCGGTGCTGTCGCGGGTCACCAGGGTGACGCCGGACGGTGGGGTGTAGGCGGCGCCGAGCTGGTAGTCGAGGACCGCTGGAGTGGGTGGGAGTTGTACCGCTGCTGTGGCGCTCGGTGCTGCCTGGGCCTGGGTGGCGGTGGCGGTCAGGACCACTGCCGTGCAGGCCAGAGCGGCCTTCCTGAGTGCTGAGGCGGTTCGAGTCATGAGGTGACATGCTCCTTAAACGCTCACGGATTGTGCAGGGTTCTGAGCGAGTTAACTACAACGGCGTCACGGCCGGCTAGTCCCAAGGTGTTGGTGGGGTGCCGTGGGGGCGTTTGATCGTTCAAGCAGTTCTGGTGAACGAATGTGATCCTTTACCCTGGTTGTCTTGCCGGGGTGAGCGGTTCTGCTCTAGCGTGACTCGCCTCAACCAAAACCACGCACGTACCTGGAGGCCCGGATGACGCAGGGGAGTGGGCTGAGTCGGAGGGCGGTCTTGATCCTGGGGGGCGTGGCCGCCTTGACGGCCGCGTGCGGGGGTGGGTCGGGCGGTTCTGCTGGCGGGAAGGTGACGGTGTGGCACGGGTACACCGATCACGAGGCCGAGGCGTTGGGGAAGTTGGCCTCGCGGTGGAACTCGGCGCACCCGGAGCAGCAGGTCGAGCTGGTGTTCAACGGGGGCAACGACGGGGCGTTGCAGAAGACGTTGGCGTCGTTCGTGTCGGGGAACCCGCCGACCGTGGCGTACGAGTTCGGGTCGTCGCTCAACGGGCTCGCGGCGCGGCCGCAGACGCAGGACCTGTCGTCCACGGTTCGTGACGACAAGGACTTCGGGTGGGACGACCTGTTCGCGGCCGGGCGGGACGCGGCGACCGTGGACGGCAAGGTGTACGGCGTTCCGGCGCTCGTGGACAACCTGTCATTGGTGTACAACAAGAAGCTGTTCGACGAGGTCGGTGTCGCCTACCCGACCGAGTCGTGGACGTGGGAGGACTTCCGGGCCGCCGCGGTGAAGCTGGCGAAGCCCGAGGACAACCGGTACGGGTGGGCGTACGTCAACGACGGCAGCGAGGACACGGTGTGGCGGTTCCTCGCCCTGCTGTGGCAGGCGGGCGGGGACCTGCTGTCCCCGGACGGGAAGAAGGCCGCGTTCGACTCGGACGCTGGCCGCCAAGCCATGCAGCTGTTGCACGACATGGCCGTCGTCGACAAGTCCGTGTACCTCGACACCGGCGACCAGCAGTACGTGAACCTCTTCAACTCCGCGCGGATCGGCATGCTGTGGACCGGGCCTTGGGACCTCGGGTCCATCAACGAGGACGTGTCGTACGGCGTGCAGTTCCTTCCTGGCAAGGTCACCCACGCGACGATCGCCGGGCCGGACGTGTTCAGCGTGTTCGGCGACTCCGGGAAGGCCGACGCGTGGCCGTTCCTGAAGTGGTTGCTGTCCGCGGAGATCCACCTGGAGTTCGCGCTGGACACCGGGCACCTGCCGATCCGGCAGTCCGAGCTGTCGCTGCCCAAGTACGCCGAGTTCCTGGAGAAGTTCCCCGGCAACAAGGTGTTCGTCGACAACCTCGCGAAGAACGTGTCCAAGGCGCGGCCGAACATCGCGGAGTACCCGAAGATCTCGCAGGCGCTCGGCACCGCCGTGCAGTCGGTGCTGCTGGGCAAGGAGGAAGGGGCGGCGGCGCTGGCGGCGGCCCGTGCCGAGGTCGACGAGATCCTGGCCGGCTCGTGACGGCGGTGCTCACGCCCGCGCGGCCCCTGGTGGAGGCCCGCGAGCCGCGACGGCGGGTTCGCCCGGCCGACCACCTCGCGGGGTGGGGGTTCGCCGCGCCCGCGGTGGTGGTGATCGGGCTGTTCGGGCTGGTGCCCGTGGTGTGGTCGTTCGCGCTGTCCTTCCAGCACACGGACCTCACGTCCCCCGGCACGTTCGCGGGGGCGGCGAACTACGCCAAGCTCGCGGAGGACCCGCTGTTCTGGGACGCCGCGCGCCGGACCCTGGTCTACACCGCGCTGTTCGTGCCGTTGACGATGGTGCTGGCGCTGCCCATCGCGGTGCTGCTCAACCAGAAGGTCCGCGGCATCGCGCTGTACCGGATGGCCGTGTTCGTGCCGCTGGTGACGTCGACGGTCGCCACCGGCATCATCTTCAGCTGGCTGGGCAACCCGCAGTTCGGGCTGGTCAACGCGCTGCTGGACGGGGTGGGCCTGCCGAAGCAGGGGTTCTTCCAGGACCCCGGCCAGGCGCTGTACGCCGTGGTGGCCATGACGGTGTGGGGGTGGCTGGGGTTCGCGGTGATCATCTTCCTGGCCGCGTTGCAGAACGTGCCGCAGGACTTGATGGAGGCCTCCGCGCTCGACGGGTGCGGGCGGGTCCAGTCGTTCTGGCACGTCGAGCTGCCGCAGGCCGCGCCCGCGTCGGGGTTCCTGCTGGTGTGGTTGACGATCAACGGCTTGCAGCTGTTCGACGCGGTGTACGTGACGACCAAGGGCGGTCCGCTGCGGGCGACCACGGTGCTCGTCTACCACCTCTACAACGAGGCCTTCGTGAGCTTCGACGGCGGGTACGCCGCCGCCATCGGGTGCGTGGTGTTCCTGGTGATCCTCGTGTTCACCGTCGTCCAGTTGCGGTTCAACCGCCGCACGTCCCACTTCGAGGCCCGATGACCGCGCTCCGGATCCGCCGCCGCCCCAGCGCGCTGCACCTGGTGCTGCTGCCGCTGTCGCTGGTCATGATCGCGCCGCTGGTGTGGATGGTGCTGGTGTCCTTCTCCACGCGGGAGGAGTCGCGGCGCTTCCCGCCCGGCCTGCCCAGCGGGCTGGAATGGAGCAACTACGCGGACGCGCTGACCGACGCGCCGCTCGGGTCGTGGCTGTACAACAGCACCGTCGTGTCCGTGGTCTGCGTCGTGGGCAACCTGGTGCTGTGCTCGCTGGCGGGGTACGCCTTCGCGCGCATCCCGTTCCTGGGGAGCCGGATCGCGTTCCTGGCGATCCTCGCGACGCTCATGGTGCCGTTCCAGATCGTCATGCTGCCGCTGCTGGTGATGGTCCGCGCGGTCGGCCTCACCGACACGCTCGGCGCGCTGATCGCGCCGAACCTGGCCACGGCGTTCGGGGTGTTCCTCATGCGGCAGTTCTTCCTGACCGTGCCGAGGGAGTTGGAGGAGGCCGCGCGGATCGACGGCGCGGGACGGCTGCGGATCCTGGTCCAGGTGTTGCTGCCGCTGATGCGGCCGACCCTGGCCACGCTCGCCGTGCTGACGTTCCTCCAGACGTGGAACGACTTCCTGTGGCCGCTGATCGCCATCCAGAGCCCGGACACCATGACCGTCCAGATAGGACTCCAGAGCTTCCAGGGCGCGCACACCACGAACTGGCCCAAGCTCATGGCCGGAACGGTGCTGAGCCAGCTGCCCGTGCTGGTCGTGTTCTTCGTCGCGCAGCGGTTCTTCGTGCGGTCCGTGGCGTCGGTCGGCATCAAGTAACCGCACTTCACGACGGCCGGGACGGGTGCTCGCCCGTCCCGGCCGTCGGCGTGCCCACCGGCGGTTTCGCTCACTATTCGTCAAACGCTCAGGATGATTGCTTGGTTGTGAGCGATCGTGCTAGAAAGCTTTCATGCCCGCACACCTCCACATCACCACCGAGACCGCCTCCCAGCCGGAGTGCTGGCGTCGGGCGGCCGAGGTGGCCGCCGATCCCGCGACCGTGCGCGCGCTGCCCCGGCGGGGCGAGCGCGTCGCCGTGGTCGGCTGCGGCACCTCGTTCTTCATGGCCCAGGCCTACGCCCGGCTGCGCGAGGACGCCGGGCACGGCGAGACCGACGCGTTCGCCGCGTCGGAGATGCCCGCGGGCCGCGCCTACGACCGCGTGGTCGCGCTGACCCGGTCGGGCACCACCACCGAGATCCTCGAGCTGCTCGCCGCGCTGCCGTCGGACACGCCCACCACGGCCGTCGTCGCCGACCCGACCACCCCGGTGATGGGCCTGGCGCGCGACGTCGTCGTGCTCGACTTCGCCGACGAGCGGTCCGTGGTGCAGACGCGGTTCGCGACGACGGCGGTCGCGCTGCTGCGCGCGCACCTCGGCGAGGACCTGGACCGCGCGATCGCCGACGCCGAGCGCGCGTTGGCCGAGCCGCTGCCCGCCGGGATCGCCCAACGCGACCAGTTCACGTTCCTCGGCGGCGGCTGGACCACGGGTCTCGCGGCGGAGGCGGCGCTGAAGATGCGCGAGGCGTCGTTGAGCTGGGCGGAGACCTACCCGGCCGCGGAGTACCGGCACGGGCCCATCGCGATCACCGACGAGCGCTCGGCGGTGTGGGTGCTCGGCACGCCGCCCGACGGGCTGGAGGCCCAGGTCGCGGCCACCGGTGGACTGTGGATCGCCAGGGACCGGGACCCGCTGGCCGAGCTGGTGGCCGTGCACCGGCTGGCCGTGGACGTGGCGCTGCGGCACGGGCTCGACCCCGACGCGCCCCGCCACCTGACCCGGTCCGTCATCCTGCGCAGCACCGCCTGATGCGCGCGCTCACGGTCACGCTCAACGCGGCCCTCGACGTGACCTACCCGGTCGCGAGGCTCACCGCGGGAGCCACCCACCGGGTCGCCGACCCGGTGGTCCGCGCGGGCGGCAAGGGCGTCAACGTGGCGCGGGTGCTGCGCAAGCTCGGCACGCCGGTCGTCGCGACCGGGTTGGCGGGCGGGGCTTCCGGGGCGTTGCTGCGCGCGGAACTCGAGGCGGCGGGCGTGCCCGAGGCGCTGTTCCCGATCGCGGGCGAGACCCGCCGGACGGTGGCGGTCGTGGAGGACTCCGGCGAGGCGACGATGTTCGTCGAACCTGGACCGCGGGTCACCGAAGCGGAGTGGGACGGGTTCGTCCGGCACTACCGGGACCTGCTCGCGGACGCCGACCTGGTGGTGCTGTCCGGGTCGCTGCCGAGGGGCGTGCCGCTGGACGCCTACGCCGCCCTCGTCCACGCCGCCGACCTCCCGGTCGTGCTGGACGCCGACGGCGCGGCGCTCGCAGTCGGCGCCGCCGCCGGACCCGCGGTCATCGCGCCGAACCGGCACGAGCTGGCCGCCGCCGCGGCCGGGCTGCACCCGCTGGAGCTGGGCGCGGCCGCCGCGGTCGTGTCGGACGGGCCCGCCGGGATGACCGCCTACACCGCCGACGGCGTGTGGACCGCCGCGCCGCCCGAACGGGTCGTCGGCAACCCGACCGGCGCGGGGGACGCGGCCGTGGCGGCGCTGGTCGCCTGCTGGGACCTGCCCTGGGCCGACCGGCTGGCGCACGCGGTCGCGCTGTCGGCCGCCGCCGTGCGCGCCCCGCTGGCCGGGGACTTCGACCGGGACTTCTACGAACACCACAGGTCGCGAGTTCGGCCGCACCGAGTCACCGAGGACTGAGACGATGCCGCTTGTCCCGCTGCGGGAGCTGCTCGACCGACCCGTGCCCACCGCCGCGTTCAACGTGATCCAGATCGAGCACGCGGAGGCCATCGCGGCCGCCGCCGACGAGACGGGCGCGTCCGTGGTGCTCCAGATCAGCGAGAACGCCGTGCGCTACCACGGGTCGCTCGCGCCGATCGGCCGTGCCGCGCTCGCCATCGCCGCCACGGCCTCGTCGCCGATCGCCGTGCACCTCGACCACGCCACCTCCGAGGACCTGATCCGCGAGGCCGTGGAGCTGGGTTTCGGCTCGGTCATGTTCGACGGGTCCGCGCTCCCGCACGACGAGAACGTGGCCCGCACGGCGGAGGTCGTGGCGCGCTGCCACGGTCGCGGGGTCGCGGTGGAGGCCGAGCTCGGCGAGATCGGCGGGAAGAACGGCGTCCACGAGCCGGGCGCGCGCACCGATCCCCACGACGCCGCGCGGTACGTCGAGGCGACCGGCGTGGACGCGCTGGCCGTGGCGGTCGGCTCGTCGCACGCGATGCTCACGCGGGACGCGGCGCTGGACTTCGAGCTGATCGCCCTGCTGCACGCCGCCGTGCCGGTGCCCCTGGTGCTGCACGGGTCGTCGGGCGTGGCGGACGAGCACCTGGCCGAGGCGGTCCGCGCCGGGATGCGGAAGATCAACATCGCGACCCAGCTGAACAAGTACTTCACCGCGGCGATCCGCGCGGGGCTGGGGGACGACCCCGCCCTCGTCGACCCCCGCCGCTACCTGGGCGCGGGCCGCGAGGCCATGACCGCCGAGGTCGCCCGGCTCATCCGAGTGCTGGAGGTGTGAGGCCATGACCACCATCGCCTTCGTGGGCGCGGGCTCCGTCGAGTTCACCCGGCAGCTCCTGCGCGACCTGCTCGCGTTCCCCGAGCTGCACGACGCCACCATCGCCCTGCACGACATCGACCCCGAACGGCTCGCCGTCGCCGAGGCGCTGGCCCGGCACACCGCCGAGCTGTGCGGCGCGAAGCCCCGCGTCGTCGCCTCGCTGTCCCGCCGCGAGGCGCTCGACGGTGCGGACTTCGTGATCAACATGATCGCGGTCGGCGGCCACGCGGCCACCCTCGTGGACTTCGACGTGCCCGAGTCCTTCGGCGTGCGCCAGACCATCGGCGACACGCTCGGCGTCGGCGGCGTCTTCCGGGCGCTGCGCACGTTCCCGGTGCTCGACGCGCTGGCCGCCGACATGCTGGCGGTGTGCCCGGACGCGTGGCTGCTCAACTACACCAACCCGATGGCGATGAACCTCCAGTACCTGGCCGCCACGGCGCCCGCGCTGAAGGCCGTCGGGCTCTGCCACTCGGTGTACTGGACGATCCGCGACCTGAGCGCGCTCGTCGGCGTCCCGCACGAGGAGGTCGACTACCACTCCGCGGGCGTGAACCACCAGGCGTGGATCCTGCGCTGGCAGCACGAGGGCCGCGACCTCTACCCGGCGCTGGACGCGGCGATCGAGGCCGATCCCGGACTGGCCCGGCGGGTGCGCGTGGACCTGTACCGCGCCCTGGGCTACTACCCGACGGAGACCAGCGAGCACTCGTCGGAGTACGTGCCCTGGTACCTGCGGCACGACGCCGAGATCGAGCGGCTGCGGATCCCCGTCCGCGACTACGCGGGCATCAGCGCGGCCAACCTCGCCGAGTACGAGGGGATGCGCGCCGGGCTCGCGGAGGGGCGCACCCCGCCGCCGATCGGCGACGAGGACGCGACCGAGTACGCGCCGCAGGTCGTGCACAGCCTGGTCACGGGCACGCGCCGCACCATCCAGGTCACCGTCCCCAACCACGGCCTGATCGACAACCTGCCCGCGGGCGCGGCGGTGGAGGTGCCCGCGACGCTGGACCGCCTCGGCGTGCACCCGCACCACGTCGGAGCGCTGCCGCCGCAGCTCGCGGCGTTGAACCGGAGCTTCCTCAACGTCGTCGAGCTGACCGTGGCGGCGGCCGTGACCGGGAACCCCGACCACGTCCGGCACGCGGTGCTGTGCGACCCGGCGACCGCCGCCGCGCTCACCGTCGGCGAGATCCGGGACCTGTGCGCGGCCATGACCGCCGCGCACGGCGACCTGCTGCCGGAGGCCCTTCGGATCCGATAACGCGCATACCGGGTGCGTGCTTGGGGCCCAAAAGCGACCGTACGGGCACCAAGCATGCACTATGGTGAGCGAATGCGTCAGCAACAGCGGCTTTCCGCGATCCTCGAACGGCTGGCTGACACCGGCTCGGTGACCGTGGTCGACCTCTCCACCGACCTGGGCGCGTCCGTCGCCTCGATCCGGCGGGACCTCCAGTCGTTGGAGGAGCAGCAGCTGCTCAAGCGCACCCACGGCGGCGCGGTCGCGGCCGAGGTCATCTACGAGCTGCCGATGCGCTACCGGGTCGGCCGCCGCGAGCAGGAGAAGCGGCAGATAGCCGAGGCCGCGGCGCAGCGCGTGGACGAGTCCGTGCACTCGGTCGGCCTCAACGGCGGCACGACCACCACCGAGCTCGCCCGCCTGCTCGCCACCGGGCGGTCGCTCAAGGTCGTGACGAACGCGCTCAACATCGCCGCCGACCTGTCCGTGCGGCCGATGATCGACCTCGTGGTCACCGGCGGCGGCGTCCGGCCGGAGACCTACGAGCTGGTCGGCCCGATCGCCGACCGCGCGCTCGCGGGCATCAGCCTCGACGTGGTGTTCCTCGGCGTGGACGGCATCGACGTGCGCGGCGGCATCAGCACGCACGACGAGGTCGAGGCGCAGACCGACCACTGCCTGATGCGCACCGCGGGCCAGGTCATCGTGCTGGCCGACGGGTCGAAGATCGGCAAGCGGGCGTTCTCCCGGATCGCCGACATCAGCGAGGTCGACGTCGTGATCACCGACTCCAGCGCGTCGCCCGAGGGCGTGGACAAGCTCCGCGCGGTCGGCGTGGAGGTCGTGGTCGTCCAGCAGTCCTAGAAGATCGACCACCCGGTCATGGTGGTGAACACGTCGAGCGCCGCCGCTCCGGCCACCGAGTTGCCCTGCACGTCCAGGCCGGGGCTCCACACGCAGATCGTGCAGCGCTGCGGGATCACGGCCAGGATGCCGCCGCCGACGCCGCTCTTGGCGGGCAGCCCCACCCGGTAGGCGAAGTCGCCCGCCGCGTCGTAGGTGCCGCACGTCAGCATCACCGCGTTGATCTGCTTCGCCTCGCTGCGCGTCAACAGCCGCCGCCCGTCGCGCAGCACCCCGTGCCGCGCCAGGAACGTGGCGGCCAGCGCGACCTCCTCGCAGCTCATGGACAGCGAGCACTGGCGGAAGTAGTGCTCCAGCACCGTCGGCACGGGGTTGCGCAGGTTGCCGTAGCTGCGCATGAAGTGCGCGAGCGAGGCGTTGCGGTCGCCGTGCGCGGCCTCGGAGGCGGCCACGTCCGCGTCGAAGCCGATCGTGTCCTCCTCCGTCTCCGAGCGCAGGAAGTCGAGCAGCGCGCCGGAGGCGTCACCGGCCAGTTCCACCAGGTGGTCGGTCACGACGATCGCGCCCGCGTTGATGAACGGGTTGCGCGGCACCCCGTTCTCCGCCTCCAACTGCACCAGCGAGTTGAACGGGTTGCCGGACGGCTCGCGGCCGACGCTCTTCCACAGCGTCTGGCCGTCGCGCGACAGGGTCATGGCGAGCGAGAACACCTTCGAGATGCTCTGCACCGAGAACGCCTGCCGCCACTGGCCGACGCCGTGCACCCCGCCGTCGAGGTCGGCGATGGCCATGCCGAACGACATCGGGTCCACACCCGCGAGCGCCGGGATGTAGTCGGCGACGTTGCCCGTCCCGATGAGGGGGGCGACCTCCGCGGCGACGTTGTCGAGGAGGGTCTGGTAGTCCACTGGGCGGTTCTCCAAGCGGTCGGGGGCCGCAGGATCGTACGACGGCCTCAGCCACCGCCCTTGATGTTGGCCAGTGCGATCTCCGCCACCTGCTTGGACATCGCGCAGGGCGTGACGTAGTCGGCGGAGGCCTCGTCGTCCACGTCCACCTGGATCTCGAACGCGGACTGCTCGGCGATGCCGACGACGGTCGAGCAGGTGCCGGTGGTGCCCTTGCCGGTGTCGCGGTCGACGGCCGGGTACGCCGCGACCTCCGTCGGCTGGAAGTAGCCGAACGCGCCCTTGGCCGCGTACACCCGCGCCAAGCCCTGCGCCTCGCCGAACAGCGAGATGCCGATGGTCGTGGCCTTCGCGCCACCGTCGGTCCACCGGCAGCGGCCGGTGGACTGCTCCGGGTCCGGCACGCCGGGCCCGGTCATGCCGAGCGAGTCGAGCTGGTCGACGCCGAAGACCTTGCACGGCTTGCCGGTGAACACCTTCAGGCTCAGCGGCGGGACTTCGAGCTTCGGCACCTCGCTCCTCGGCGCCGCGGTGGACTCCGACGTGCAGGCGGACAGCGCTCCCGCCGCGGTGACGATGATCGCGATCGTCGCGAACTTCACGGTGCTCACCTCCGGGTGGTCCCGCCGAGTCCTACGGCTCAGGGGCGGCCCCGGTTCAGCGCACCGGTCGGTCCACGGCGGGCCCGCAGGCCGAGCAGCCCGTCGACCACCAGGAACCCCAGCAGGCTCACGCCGAGCAGCGGCACGGCCCAGCCGACCAGTCCCGCGACCACCAGCAGCGCCACGACCGCCGGGGTGGCGACTTTGCGCCACTGGCCGCGGGCGACCGGTTTGCCGAACGAGGAGGCGCTGCCGCGCACCGGCCTGCGCTTCCACCACATCCGGTAGCCGAGCACCACCAGCGCGACCAGTCCGAGCCCGACGGCGAGCAGCAGCAGCTGGTTCGGCCAGCCGAACAGCGCGCCGGTGTGCGCCTCGACCCCCCAGCGCGCCAGCTTCGCGACGAACGGCCGGTCGGCGAACCGGCTCCGCTCCACCACCGCGCCGGTCGCGCCGTCGATCGCCACCGCGTCGGACCCGTCGCCGACCCGCCAGGGAGCCCCCGCTCCCTTGGGCAGCTCGATCTCGACGGCCTTCGCGTCGATCCCGGCCGCGCGGGCGGCGGTCAGCACCGCGTCCACCCGCGTGACGTCGGGGCCGACCGCACTGCCCCCGCCTGCGCCGAAGGCCTGGGTCATCCACCCGGACGGCGCCCGCGGCGCGCTCGTGCCCGCCGACCACGCGAGAGCCGTGGCGGACAGGACCAGCGCGCCCGCGAGCACCCACATGCCGACGACGCCGTGCCAGCCGGACGACCCCAGCCGTCCCCGCCGCCCGCGCCACCGGGTGAGCCACAGGACCGCGCCGCCCAGCGCGACCACCCACAGCCAGGAGGCGGCGAGGCGGCTGTAGAGCCTGCCGGGCTCGCCGAGGAACAGGTCGCGGTGCAGCCGGGCGAGCGCCGCCCGCAACGGCAGCACGCCGTGCGGGCCGTACACGGTCAGCTCACCGGTGACCTGGGCCGAGGCCGGGTTGACGAACACCGCGCGCCGCTCGCCCGCGCGGAGTCCGGGCCCGGTGAACAGGACCCGTGTCGTGGAGCCGGGTTCGGCCGCGGGCCGCACGGCGACCAGCGCGCCGAGCGGGTTGACGCCCCTGGCCGCCCGCACCTGCTCGGCCAGCGGCAGGGCGCGCGCGGTCACCGGGACCGCCAGCGCGCCGTGGTACAGCCACGACTCGAGCTGCGGGGTGAGCGCGTAGAGGACGCCGGTCACCGCGGCGACGAGGATGAACGGGCCGACGAGCAGCCCGGCGTAGAAGTGGCAGCGGAGCACGAGGCCGCGCAAGCCCGTGCTGGACCGGACCACCGGGTCCGAGGCCGTGGACATGGTTTCTCCCGAGCGGCGCACAGGGAACTTCAGGAGTCGTGGGAGCGACCGTCGACCACCGTCGACGGTATTTCGGGTGAGGGGAGCGGCTAGTGCGCGAGAGGGGGACCGCGGCGGGTCGGCTCGCCGCAGCGGGAGGCCTCGGCCTTGGGGAGCCACACCGTCGCGGGCGACACCGTCCTCGGCGGACCGGACACGGCCGACGGCGCGAGCCTGCGCGGAAGCGCGGAGGCGAGCACCGCCGTGACCGCGAACACCGCGCGTTCGGCGCAGGCGAGGACCGCGACGACGACCAGCGTCGCCAGCACGTGCCCCAGGACCATGAGCGCACCGGAGTCGGACGTGCGCGCGCTGTGGTCGTGCGGCACCGGAAGGGACAGCAGCGCGTGCATCGCCACCTGGCCCGCGCCCACCAGACCGAGGATCTGCGCGGGCCCGCGTTCCCGGCCCGCCAGCGCCGCGGCCGCGACGGCCAGCAGCACGACGGGCAACGCGATCAGCCCCACGTCCGGCGGCGACCCGGTCGCCTCGACGTGCGCGACGACCGCCAACGCCCCGGTCGCGACCCCGACGACCCCTCCGCGCACCGCTCTCCCGGCGCTGCCCGTCGGGGGGATCAAGGTCATGAAACCAGACCCTATCCAGCCGGAACGGTCCGCATAAGGGGTCTCGTGCCGTGGTGGTTCGGAAAACTGTCGGACCCTCCGGATAGTCTCCCGGTACCGCCCATTCGCAAGCGCGTCCGCAATCCACGACCGGGAGATTGACCCTGTGACTGCCGAGACCCTCTACGGGGCCGACGACCTGACGCATCTGGAGGGTCTGGAAGCGGTCCGCAAACGACCCGGCATGTACATCGGGTCGACCGACAGCCGCGGCATCAACCACCTCTTCACCGAGATCGTCGACAACTCCACCGACGAGGGCATCGCGGGCAACGCCTCGCGCGTCGTCGTGACGCTGCACGCCGACGGCAGCGTCCAGGTCGACGACGACGGGCGCGGCATCCCCACCGGCGTGCACGCGAAGTCCGGCCTGTCCGGTGTCGAGCTGGTGCTGACCAGGCTCCACGCGGGCGGCAAGTTCGGCGGGTCCGGCTACAAGACGTCCGGCGGCCTGCACGGCGTCGGCGCGTCGGCGGTGAACGCGCTGTCGCACCGGTTCGACGTGACGGTGAAGCGCGACGGCAAGGTCCACCAGATGTCGTTCGCGCACGGCGTCCCGGTCGTGTTCGACGGCCCCGGTCCGAAGGCGACGTTCGCCCGGCAGTCCGGGTTGCAGATCACCGGGAGGATGAAGCGCGGCGAGTCGACCGGCACGTCCATCCGCTACTGGTACGACTCCCGGTACTTCGAGAACGGCTCGTCGCTGGACGTGGAGGGCGTGCGCGCCAAGCTGCGCAACACCGCGTTCCTCGTGCCCGGCGTCACGTACGTGCTCCGCACCGCGATCGAGGACTCGATCGGCGAGGAGACCTTCCACTACCCCAACGGCCTGGCCGACATGGTCGACTTCCTCGCCCCGGCGGGCGACAAGGCCGTGTCCGGCACGCTGCTCGTCAACGGTTCCGGCACCTACCAGGAGAACGCGGCCGACCAGAACGGCGTCATGCGGTCCAAAGTGGAGCGCCAGGCCGAGGTCGAGGTGGCGCTGCGCTGGGGCACCGGGTACGAGCGCTCGGTCGAGTGCTTCACCAACACGATCCGCAACGTGCACGGCGGCACGCACCGCCGCGGCTTCGACCGCGCGGTCGTGAAGGCGCTGCACGACGCCATCTCCAAGACCCGAGGCCTGCTCAAGGCCAAGGAGGACATGCCGACCCTGGACGACGTCCAGGAGGGCATGACCGCCGTCATCCACGTCCGCATCCCCGAGCCGCAGTTCACCTCGCAGACCAAGGACGAGCTGTCCACCGCGGGCATCGTGAAGGTCATCCAGGCCGTCGTCGAGAAGCACCTCAAGGAGTGGACCGAGGACAAGAAGACCAAGCTCGAGGCCAAGGTCGTGCTGCAGAAGGTCGTCGACGCCTCGCGCGTCCGGCTGACCCAGAAGCAGCAGAAGGACGCGGCCCGCCGCAAGACCGCGCTGGAAGGCGCGTCGATGCCGCCGAAGCTGGTCGACTGCCGCGCGACGGGCGTGTCCCGCAGCGAGCTGTTCCTGGTGGAGGGCGACAGCGCGCTCGGCTGCTTCACCGGCGAGACGCTGGTCGCGATGGCGTACGGCAGGCCGAAGTCGTTCACCGAGCTGGTCGCCGACTGGGCGTTCGGCATCACCCACTACGGCTACGCCTCGACGGAGACGGGCAAGGTCGTCGTGGTGCCGCTGCTGGAGCCGCGGCTGACCCGCTACCTGGCGCCGCTGGTGCGGGTGACGCTCGACAACGGCGAGGTCCTGAGGTGCACGCCGGACCACCTGTTCCGGCTGCGCGACGGCTCGTACCGCCGGGCGGACGACCTCGTCGTCGGCCAGTCGCTGATGCCGCTGTACCGGGGCAAGTCCGTTGTGGACGGTCAGGTGCCGGTGTGGATGAACGACCGCGAGGTGTGGGCGCTGCCTCGGCCCGAGGCGGAGCACTCGCTGTCCGGCACGCTCGACCTGCCTGGCGACGGCCGCGCGCCGGTCAACCACCAGGTCGGGGCCGTGGAGCTGATCGAGGACGTGGCCGACGTGTACGACCTCACGGTCGACGTCCACCACAACTTCGCGCTGGAGTCCGGCGTGTTCGTGCACAACAGCGCGCGCATGGCCCGCGTCTCGGAGTACCAGGCGCTGCTGCCGCTGCGCGGCAAGATCCTCAACGTGCAGAAGGCCAGCCTGGGCGACACCCTGCGCAACGCCGAGATCGCCTCGATCGTCCAGGTGCTCGGCGCGGGCACCGGCCGCACGTTCGACCTCGCCGCGATGCGGTACGGCCGCGTCATCCTGATGGCGGACGCGGACGTCGACGGCTCGCACATCCGGACGCTGCTGATCACCCTGTTCGCCAAGTACATGCGCCCGGTCATCGAGGACGGGCGGCTGTACGCGGCGATGCCGCCGTTGCACAAGGTCGTGACGAAGGGCCGCAACCCGGAGACCCGCTTCACCTTCACCCAGCGGGAGATGGAGCAGACGGTCGCCCGCTTCGAGAAGGCGGGCAAGCAGATCGTCACCCCCGTGCCCCGGTTCAAGGGCCTGGGCGAGATGGACGCGGACGAGCTGTGGGAGACCACGATGAACCCGGCCACCCGCTCCGTCCGCCGCATCACCATCGACGACGCCGAAGCGGCGGAGTCGGCGCTGGAACTGCTCATGGGCGAGAAGGTCGAACCGCGGCGGGTGTGGCTGGTGGAGTCGTCCTCCCGCGTCGACCAGTCCGCCATCGACCTCTGACCACCACGCACCCGTAGAGAGAGCCCCCAGTCATGGCACGCCGCAAAGGCCCGACGACCAAGGTCGACCCCTCCGCCTTCGACCAGGCGGGCGCGACCGTGGTCGACACCCCGCTGAAGTCCGAGATCGAGGACTCGTACCTGGAGTACGCGTACTCGGTCATCCACTCGCGCGCCCTCCCGGACGCGCGGGACGGCCTCAAGCCCGTGCACCGCCGCATCCTGTACTCGATGAACGAGCAGGGCTACCGGCCGACGCACGCGTACGTGAAGTCCGCCCGCGTGGTCGGCGACTGCTTCGTCCGCGGCGCGCTGGTGTCGACCCCGTCCGGCCTGCGGCCGATCGAGGCGATCGAGGTCGGCGACCTCGTGCTGGACCCGGCGGGTGTCCCGATCCCGGTGGTGGAGGCGTACGAGAACCCGGCGTCCGAGCTGGTCCGCGTCACGTGGGCGACCGGCCAGACCATGGTGGTCACCCCAGGCCAGCGCTTCCGCACCGTGACCGACGACCTGACTCCCGGCTGGACGGCGGCCCGCGACCTCGCGGGCAAGCTCACCGCCGGCTACGGCAGCGACCGCTGGTCCGCGCTGCCCACCGGCGCCGACGCCCTGCCGTACGTGCAGGCCTTGGTCCTGGCGATCGGCGAGTCCGTCGACGGCGGCGTGGTGCTCTCGTCGCCCGACAGCGCGGTGATCGACGCCGCGCACGGCTGGGCGATCGGCGCGGACGTCGAGACCACCCGCGAGAAGGTCGAGGAGCCCGAGCGGCACCTGCTGACCGTCACCGGCTTCACCTTCGACGGCGTCCCGCTCGACCGCGCGTCCTGGATCCCGTTCCTCGCGGGCCTGCTCGACACCGCGGGTTCCGCGACCGAGCAGGGCATCGTCCTCCCGGACCTCGGCGTCCGCGCCCTGCTGGGCGACCTGGGCTTCCGGGCGTCCGCCCACGCCGACGGCCTGCTCGTCACCGGCCCCGACGCCGCCGCCCTCGCACGGGCGTTGCTCCCGTGGTCCCGCACCGACGGCCTGCACACCGTCGCCCCGGCCACCGCCCGCCCGTCCCTGCTGCCCGGCCTGTCGCTGACGAGCGTCCGCACGGTCGAACCGGTCACCCGCGACACCACGTACGACATCCAGGTCGGCACGGACGAACACGCTTTCGTCGTCGAGGGCCAGATCGTCCACAACTGCATGGGCAAGTACCACCCGCACGGCGACGGCGCGATCTACGACGCCATGGTCCGCCTGGCCCAGGACTTCTCCCTCAACACCCCGCTGGTCGACGGCCACGGCAACTTCGGCTCCCCCGACGACGGCCCGGCCGCCTCGCGGTACTGCGTCGTCGGTGACACCCGCCTTCGCCTGGCGGACGGTTCGAGTCCTCGTATCGCCGACCTCGTGAACCTCGCGGCGGACTCCGAGGCCGACGCCGACTTCGAGGTCTTGGACAAGGACGGCAAGGCCGTCCGCGTGAACAAGGTGTTCAACTCCGGCGTTCACCCGACGCTGAGCATTCGGACCAAGGCGGGCTTCTCCCTCCGGGGTAGCGAGAACCATCTGGTGCTGTGCTTGGAAGCGCCCATGGGG
The DNA here is from genome assembly GCF_042738955.1 of Umezawaea sp. NPDC059074. Taxonomy (NCBI): domain Bacteria; kingdom Bacillati; phylum Actinomycetota; class Actinomycetes; order Pseudonocardiales; family Pseudonocardiaceae; genus Umezawaea; species Umezawaea sp. NPDC059074. The sequence goes on along the minus strand of NZ_JBHYHC010000093.1, from coordinate 19,553 downwards.
GTGCCGCTGTTCCAGTGGCGCAGGTTGGACGAGATCCAGCCCGGCGCCGTCGTGTGCATCGCGCGCAACGCGTGGTCCGAGGTCATCCCGACCGCCAGGGAGTACATGCTCGGTGTTCTCGGTGGCGCCTGGGTCTCCGAAGGGTGGGCCAACGACAGCCGGGCGGGTTTCAACAACACCGACGCGCACTTCTTCGGTGAGGTCCTGCACGCCTACGACCAGGTCGTAGGCGGACAGCGCTACGTTTCCGAACGTCACACACGCCAAGATCGCAAGCAGATCCACGAACTCGACATCCAGGATTACGCCGGTGGCATGGAGGCGTTCCGGAACAGCCCGTTGGCCGAGTTCATCGGGCACCAGGCGCGTGACAAGTTCGTCCCCGAGTTCGTGTGGAACGGGGGTTGGGGTGTCAAGCGCGCGTTCCTGATGGCCGCGTTCGAAGGTGACGGGGGCGTCCGCGACGCCGTCAACGGTTTCACCGTCCAGTACACGACGTACAGCGAGCGGCTGGCGAACGAGATCCACGAGATGCTCGCCGAGTTCGGCGTCATCGCGAGCCACCGCACCTACACCCGTGCGAGCGGCGCGGTGGAGCGTCGCCTCGTCATCTCCGGGCTTCGCAACGTTCGCGCCTTCGTCTCCCGCATCGGATTCCTCAAGACGAAGCAGGCGAAGGTGCAGGAGCTCCTCCAGCACTCGCCTCGGCGTCCGCACCGCCTCAGCCAGGACAGCGTGCCGTTCGTCGCGGACTTCGTTCGCGAAGCGTTGGACTTCGACCGGCGTGGCAGTGGTGGGAAGTGGCTGACCAGCCACAACTTCGACCGGGTTGAGCGCTGGGAGACCGAGCGCCTGCGGATCATCGACCGGATCGAGGACCCGGAGGTCCTCGCCACGATCCTGCCGATCATGGACTCCGGTTACCGCTTCGAAACGGTGACCGATGTGGAGGCAGGCGCGCCCGCTGAGGTGTACTCGGTCCGCGTCGACTCCGAGGACCACTCCTTCCTCGCGGGTGGTTTTGTCAACCACAACACCGAAGCCCGCATGTCGCAAGCCGCGATGCTGCTCGTCGGGGAGTTGGGCGAGGACACGATCGACTTCCGGCCCAACTACGACGGGTCGTTGCAGGAGCCGTCGGTGTTGCCTGCCGCGTTCCCGAACCTGCTGGTCAACGGCACCTCGGGCATCGCGGTCGGCATGGCGACGAACATGATCCCCCACAACCTGGGCGAGGTCGTGGCGGCGGCGCGGTGGCTCATCACGCACCCGGACGCGTCGCTGGACAAGCTGATGGAGTTCGTGCCCGGCCCCGACCTGCCGACCGGTGGCGCGCTGCTGGGGCTGGACGAGGTGCGCAAGGCGTACGAGACCGGGCGCGGGGTCGTGCGGATGCGGGCCAAGGTCGACATCGGGCCGCTCGAAGGCAGTCGCGGGCGGCAGGCGATCACGGTCACCGAGCTGCCGTACGGCGTCGGGTCCGAGCGGATCATCGAGAAGATCACCGACGAGGTGAACAAGTCCAAGCGGCTGTCGGGCATCGCGGACGTCAAGGACCTCACCGACCGCGAGAACGGCATCCGGCTCGTCGTCGAGTGCAAGGTCGGCGTGAACCCGCAGGCGCTGCTGGCGGACCTCTACCGGTTGACGCCGATGGAGCAGTCGTTCGGCATCAACAACCTGGTGCTGGTCGAGGGCCAGCCGCAGACGTTGGGCCTCAAGGCGCTGCTGGAGGTGTTCCTCGCCCACCGGTACGACGTGGTGACGCGGCGGACGAAGTTCCGCCGCCGCAAGCGCGAGGACCGGCTGCACCTGGTGGAGGGCCTGCTCAAGGCGCTGCTGGACATCGACAAGGTCATCAAGCTGATCCGCGACAGCGAGAACGCGCAGGCGGCCAAGGACGGCCTGATGGCGCGGTTCAAGCTGTCGGAGATCCAGGCGACCTACATCCTGGACACGCCGCTGCGCAGGCTCACCAAGTTCGACCGGATCGAGCTGGAGGGCGAGCAGGAGCGGCTGAGCGCCGAGATCGCCGAGCTGTCCAAGATCCTGGACGACGAGTCGGTGCTGAAGAAGCTCGTGTCGACCGAACTCGGCGCCGTGGCCAAGGAGTTGAGCGCCGATCGCCGCACGTCGCTGATCGACGGCGACCTGAAGGAGGTCCTGGCGGCGTCCAAGCCCGCCGGGCCGCTGGAGGTCGCGGACGACCCGTGCCAGGTGATCCTGTCGGCCACCGGCCTGGTCGCGCGGACCGCCGCGGAGTCCGAGGAGGCGTCGGAGGCCAAGCGCCGCAAGGGCCGCACCCGGCACGACGCGGTCGCCGCCGTGGTCCACTCGACGGCCCGCGGCCAGATCCTGCTGGTCACGAACCTCGGGCGGGCGTTCAAGACGGACGTGCTGCCGCTGCCGGTGCTGCCCGAGCAGGTCGGCACGGTGTCGTTGAGCGGCGGCATGGCGGCGAGCGAGCTGCTGCCGTTGGAGAAGGGCGAGAAGGTCGTCGGCATCGCGCCGCTCGGCGAACCGGACCCGACGTCGCCGGGCCTGGCGATCGGCACGCGGATGGGCGTGGTCAAGGTGTGCGCGCCGGAGTGGCCGGTGCGGTCGGACGAGTTCGAGATCATCAGCCTCAAGGAGGGCGACGAGATCGTCGGCGCCACCTGGCTGACCGACGGCTCGGAGACCCTCGCGTTCGTCACGTCCGACTCGTCGCTGCTGCGGTACGCCGCGTCGCTGGTGCGGCCGCAGGGCCTCAAGGGCGGTGGCATGGCGGGCATCAACGTGTCGTCGACCGCTCGGGTGGTGTTCTTCGGGGCGATCCGGTCCGACGACGAGGCGCACGGCGAGGCCATGGTGGTCACGTCGAGCGGGCAGAGCGTGAAGGTGACCCCGTTCAGCGAGTACCCCGCGAAGGGCCGCGCCACCGGTGGTGTGCGGTCGCAGCGGTTCCTGAGCGGCGAGACCGGGCTGGTGCTGGCGTGGATCGGCTCGCGCCCGGCGGGCGCGTCGAAGACCGGCATGCCGGTGGAGTTGCCGGAGGTCGACCAGCGGCGGGACGGGTCCGGTTCGCCGCACCCCGGCCCGGACGTCGTGGGGCACGTGATCGAGCGCGGCTGAGCGTGGACCGCTCCCGGACTCCGGGAGCGGTCACCCCAGCAGGTGGTAGATCTCGATCTCGATCTCGGCCGGGTCGTCCCGGTGCGGGCCGTAGACCTCCCAGCGCGGCCCGGCGAGCCGGTGCCCGTGTTCGGCACACCAGCGCACCACGGCCTGGTGCGCCGCGCCCAGGCCGTCGTACCCGCCGCGGTGCACGGTCCTCGCCACGGTCCCGGCGGGCAGCGCCGACGCCACCACCCGACCGGTCAACGGCGGCGGCTCGGCCAGCACGCCGACCTCGACGTGCGGGACGTTGTCGAGGTACAGCATCACGTTGGGGCACCCGCGGTCGACGCCGTGGGCGCGCAGGCACCCCCAGACCTCGTCCAGCAGCACCTTCCACAGGGCCGGGAACTCCGGCCACGTGGTGGCCGCCGCGACGACGACCGTCGGCCGCGCGTCCACCGTGATCAGCTCTACGACGTGGTCCATCGATTCGCTCCCGGTTAGCCTGGGTGCCGAGGCTAGTCGGGGAGGCGCGGATGAGCCGGATCAACGACGTCGGCGGGATGCACGGGTTCCCGGCGATCGAACCGGAGCTCGACGAGCCGCCGTTCCACGCGGACTGGGAAGCGCACGTGTTCGCGCTCAACCGGGCCCTCATCGGCCGGGGCGTCTACAACCTGGACGAGTTCCGCGACGCCGTGGAACGCCTGCCGCCGTCGACGTACCTGGCCTCGTCGTACTACGAGAAGTGGTTCCTCGCCATCTCCGCGCTGCTGGTGGAGAAGGGCGTGTGCACGGCCGCGGAGGTGGCCGGTGCCTGAGCTGTTCGCGCCCGGCGACCGGGTCCGCACCGCGCACGCCGACCCGCCGCACCACACCCGGCTGCCGCGCTACGCCCGTGGCGCGGTCGGCACGGTCGTCGAGGTGGAGGGCTCGCACCCGTTGGCCGACGACCGCTCCCGCGGCCTGCCCGCGCCACCGCAGCCGGTGTACGCCGTCCGCTTCGCCGCCCGCGACCTGTTCGGCGAGGGCGACCACGACGTCACCCTCGCCATCTGGGAAAGCCACCTGGAGCCGTCATGAGTGGAGACCACACCGGCGAGAACGCGGCGCTGGCCGCGCGGGTGCGGCACGTGGAGGCGCTGCTCGAGGCCCGCGGCCTGGTCGACGCCCAGGAGTTGGACCGCGCCCTGGAGGCGTTCCTGGCCAGGGCCAGCCCGGACAACGGGGCTCGCGTGGTCGCCAGGGCGTGGCTCGACCCGGCCTACCGCGCCCGTCTGCTGGCCGACGGGGCGGCGGCCGTGACGGAGGTCGGCGCGACCATGGGCGGTGGCCTCCAGGACCAGCGCCTCAAGGTCGTGGAGAACACCGCCACCAGCCACAACGTCGTCGTCTGCACGCTCTGCTCGTGCTACCCGGTGGCGCTGCTAGGCCCCTCGCCCACCTGGTACAAGAGCGAGTCCTACCGGTCCCGCGTGGTCCGCGACCCCCGGTCGGTGCTCGCCGAGTTCGACTTCCACCTCCCACCGGACGTGGACATCACCGTCTGGGACGCGACCGCCGAGACCCGCTTCATGGTCCTGCCGGTCCGTCCGGCGGACACCGACTCGCTCGACGAACGCGCCCTGGCCGACCTCGTGACCCGCAACGGCCTGATCGGCGTCGCCCCGGTATGACCACGAGCGCGTCCTTCACCGCTCAGGGCAACTGGGACGGCGGGTTCTACGAGCTGACCATGGAGTTCGACGATCCCGCCGACGCGGTGCTGCAACGGGCGTTGACCGCGTTGTGGCGCGGTGCGGGGATCGTCGGCTGCCACGCCGACCGCCACCGCGAGCCCGCCGACCAGGCCGAGGTGCCGTGCACGGTGGCGTCGCTGGAGGAGTTCGGCCACCTGCGCGGGACCGTGGTGGTGCCGGGCGGCCACCGGGTCGTGTGCGGGGTCTTCGCCACGCTGCTGGACGACGGCGGCCGGTGGCTCACGTTCTACCTGCCCACCGGGGCACTGGTCGAGGCGGACGAGCGGATCGGCGGGTTCCCGTTCGGCGACCACGGCGGCCCGGAGTCCCTGCGGTGGCGGCGGGACCTGGACGCGTGGCTCGCGCTGGTCGGCGCGGCGGTGTTCGACGAGGTCGGCTTCGTCCTCGGGCTGATCGGTTTCGAGGTCGACGCCGGGATCGACGCGGCGAGCGTCGCCGGGCAGGTGCCCGACCAGCGCTGGGAGGGGTACCTGCTGCCGGTCGACGGTCTGCCGCGCTACACGCCCGCCAACCGCTGACGGCTCGCCCCGGCACGGGACGAGCCGCCCGCGGGTCACGGGCTCTGGGTGTCGATCTGCCACTGGCCGTTCTGCTGCACCAGCGTGTACACGTGGTTCTCGACCTGCGTGCCGTTGGCCGCCGAGACGTAGGTGATGGTCGCGGCGACGCTGTTCGTCCCCTGCTCGGCGATGTTGGTCGCGGTGAAGGAGCTGAAGCCGTTCCAGAAACCCGCGTAGTCGTCGAACGACGGGGCGCGGGCGGTCTTGAACTTCTCGGTCAACCGCGCGTACGCCGCGGCCTTGTCCGTCCGCAGCGTGGCGTAGTAGTCCGTCACCGCCTGCGCCGCCGTGCCCGTGGAGGCGGGCGGCGGGCTGGAGACCGTGGTCGACGTCTGGGACGACGTCGTCGTGGTCGTCGCCGCCGCGCTGGTCTCGGTCGTCTGGGCCGGGGGTTGGTCGCCGCCCTGGGTCGTCGTCGCGGGCGCGGAGGAACTGGTGGACGCGCCGCCCTGCCCGGTCGACGGCGTCTTGTCGCGGTTGGCGAACAGGAACGCCGCGCCGACGATCGCGAGCAGCAGCACAGTCACGCCGATCAGCCCGAAGACCGCCCGCCTCCGCCGCTTCTGTTCGTCCTCTGTGGACGGTTCCGCGACCGCCGCGGCGGCGACGGGTTCGGCGACCGGTGGCGGCGGAGCGGGGGCCTCCTCGACGAGGGTCGGCGTCGGCTCGGAGATCTCGGCCAGCACGGCGAGCTCCTCGGCCGCCTCGGCCATCGTCGGCCGGGTGTCGGGGTCCGGGTCGAGCAGGCGCAGCAGGACCGGCGTCAGCGTGCCCGCCTTCTCCGGCGGCCGGATCGTGCCCTCGGCGACCCGGTGCAGCTGGGCGATCGAGTTCTCCGAGATGCCGAACGGCGGCGTGCCCTCGACCGCGTTGTACAGCGTCGCGCCGAGCGAGAAGACGTCCGACGGGTAACCGCCGTCCTCGCCCTTGGCGACCTCGGGGGAGAAGAACGCGGGCGTGCCGACGGACCGACCGGTCGCCGTGGCGCTGGCGTCGTCGATGGCGCGCGAGATGCCGAAGTCGGTGATCTTCACCGCGCCCGAGTCGCCGAGCAGCACGTTGCCGGGCTTGACGTCCCGGTGCACCACGTTCGCCTTGTGCGCCACCGCCAGCGCGGCGGCGAGCTGCCCGCCGATGCGCACCACGTCGTCGACCGGCAGCGGGCCGGTGTCGGCGATGGCCGCGGCCAGGCTCTTGGACGGCAGGTACTCCATGATCAGCCACGGCTGGCCGTCGTGCTCCACGACGTCGTAGACCGCGATGGCGTTGGGGTGCTGCAACCGCGCGGCGATGCGGGCTTCGCGCATGGCGCGACGACGGGCCTGCTCGGACTGCTTCTCGTCGAGGTGCGAAGGCAGGATCAGTTCCTTCACCGCGACGACGCGGTCCAACCGTAGGTCCCGTGCGAGCCAGACCAAGCCCATGGCTCCACCGCCGATGCGCTCGGTCAGCTCATAACGCCCGGCGACCCGCCGGTTTTCCTCGCTCACGTGCGACTCCCCGGACTGGCAAACGCTGACGGTAGGGCAATGTTAGTGGGGTGCCCCCGAGGCTGATCGAATGAGGCCGACAGAATGGGTCGAGTCGAATCCCTGGGGGAAGGAAACCGGTGGCGGAGCAGTCGAACGGCGAGGACGTGCGGCCCAAGCGCAAGCGGGTGTGGCGCTGGGTCCGGCGGACCGGGTACCTGCTGCTGGCGCTGGCCGTCCTGGCCCCGGTGGGGGCCTTCGTCATCGTCAACCGGGCGGTCGGCGCGCCCGACCCGGCGGAGATCTCGGCGCGGCAGCGCAAGGTCGTGACCCTCCTCTACGCCGACGGCAGCGTGATGACCCGGATCGCCTCGGCGGACGCCAACCGCGAGCCGATCACCGGCCGGATCCCGGACGCCGTGCGGCACGCGGTGCTCGCCGCCGAGCAGCCGGACTTCGACACCGCCGCCGACTTCGACCTCGGCTCCGGCATCGCCAAGAAGTACCTGCGGCTGGTCACCGAGAACGCCGACACGTCGTGGAGCCGCCGCTTCACCGAGGTCGTCCTGGCGCACAAGCTGAGCAGCAGCTACAGCAAGGACCTGATCCTCACCGCGTACCTCGACACCGTCTACTTGGGCCGGACCGCGTTCGGCTTCGTCACGGCCGCGCGCGCCTACTACGGCAAGGAGTTGGCGCAGCTGACGCCGTCCGAGGCCGCCGCCATCGCCGGGCTGATCCCGAACCCGGCGGGGTCCGAGGACACGGCCTACGCCTCGGCCCGGTGGGCGTCGGTCATGGACGTGATGGTCGAGCAGGGGTGGATCACCCGCGAATACCGCTCCGCGCAAGCGTTTCCGAAGCCGCTGCCGGTCAGCCAGACCCAGCTCCAGCCGATCGAGGGCGTGCGCGCGCACATCCGGAAGCAGGTCGAGCGCGAACTGGAGGCAGCGGGCTTCCCGCCGGACCGCGCCGCCGCGTCCGGGGTCGTCGTCCGCACCACCATCGACCCGAAGGCGCAGCAGGCCGCCGAGTCCGCTATCACCGAGGTCATGACGGGTCAGCCGTACGCGTTGCGGCAAGCGCTCACCGCCATCGACCCGGCGAAGGGCGCGGTCCGCGCGTACTGGGCGGGCAAGGACGGCGCGGGCGTGGACTACGCGCTCGACACGCTCCAGGAACCCGGCACCACGTTCCTGCCCTTCGCCCTGACCGCCGCGTTGCAGAAGGGGACCGGCGTCGACAAGACGTTCGACGGCACCTCGCCGCGCAAGTTCGACGGCCGGGAGGTCCACAACCACCGCGACTCGCAGGCCTGCGGCCGGTTCTGCTCGCTGCGCTCGGCCGCGGAGCTGGACGTCGCCACGGTCTACTACGACCTGGTGCTCAACGAGACCGGCACCCTGCCCGTGGCGACCGCCGCCAAGGCCGCGGGCATCCCCGCGTCCGTGCAGATCGCCGACGTGCGCCGCGACCTGCTGACGGGGGAGGGAGGCGGGACTCCGGACGCGACCATCGCGATCGGCGGGGGCAAGACCCTGGTCCGCCCGTTCGACCTCGCGGTCGCCTACGCGACGTTCGCCGCCGAAGGCGTGCACCACGAGCCGTACTTCGTCGAGCGGATCGAGTCGGTGGGCGGCCAGGTGCTCTACCAGCACTCCGACTCGGCGCGCAGCGCGTTCGCCGCCGACGCCGCGCGGAGCAAGGCCATCGCGGGCACGGTCACCTCGGTGCTGAAGTCCGTTCCGGCGCTGGTGGGGGTGGCGTGCGCCGCCGAACGCGAGTGCGCGGGCAAGCCGGGCACGCAAGAACTCCCGAGCAGCAACGCGGAGGTGTCCAAGGCGTGGATGGTCGGGTACACGCCGACGCTGGCCGCGGCGGTCTGGATGGGGACCGACTCGGGCCAGGTGAGCCTGGTGAACGCGGCGGGGGAGACGGTCGAGGGGTCCGGGCTGCCGGGGGACATCTGGCGGCGGTTCATGGACAAGGCGCTCGACGGGACGCCGCTGCTGGCGTTCCCGGAGGCCGCGCCGATCGGCTAGGCGGGTCGGAGGCCGAAGGCCCCGCCCTCGACGAGGATGAACGCGCCGAGGGCGACCAGGACGACCGGCAGCACGACGTGGCCCCACTTCGACAAGGCCTTCGCGATGGCCGGGCGGGTGGCGAAGTACCTGCCCGCCGCCACCCAGACGGCCACCAGGACGAGGAACACCACGACGTACGCGGTCATGCCGCCGACGCCCGCAGTGGCGAAGACCGGCACGTAGACGCCGATGTTGTCGCCGCCGTTGGCGAAGGTGACCGCCGCGACCGCGAGCGCCGTCGGACCGCCCGCCTCGGCGGACCGCTCCTCCTCGGTGTCGTGGCGGTGCCGCCACGCCTGCACCCCGGCCTTGACGCCGAGCCCGAGCGGGAGCAGGCCCAGGTAGGGGATGGCCGCGTCGGGGAGGAAGGTCGCGCCGAACGCCGCGGCGACCGCGACGGCGACGATGGCCGTGAAGCCGAGGTACTGGCCGACCGCGATGGCGCGGGTCGCGCCTCGATGGCCCGCCCCCTGGGCGAAGAACAGCGCCAGGATGACGATGTCGTCGATGTTGGTGACGGCGAACAGCCCCGCCGCCTGGCCGAGGACGCCGAGGGTCACGTTCGGGCTGCCTTCTCGTCGGCGGTGGAGGTCAGCGGAACGCTACGCGGTAGGCCCGCGGGCTGACGCCGGTGACGCGCTTGAACCGGTCGCGGAACGCCGTGGGCGAGCCGAAGCCGACCTGGAGCGCGATGCGCTCCACCGTGTGGCCCGTGGTCTCCAGCAGGAACTGGGCCTGGCGGACGCGGGCGCGGTGCAGCCACTGGAGCGGGGTCGAGCCGGTCTGGTCGCGGAAGCGCCGGAGCAGGGTGCGGGTGCTCAGGCCGCTGTGCCGGGCGATGTCCTCCAACGTCAGGTCGCGGTGGGCGTTGTCGCGCATCCAGCGCAGCACCGGCTCCAGTTCCGACCCGCGCGGGGTGTGGGGCTGCTCGGCGACGATGAACTGCGCCTGGCCGCCCTCGCGTTCCAGCGGCATCACCGACAGACGGGCGGCATCGGCCGCGACCGCCGACCCGTGGTCGCGGCGGACGAGGTGCAGGCACAGGTCCAGGCCCGCCGCGGCGCCCGCGGACGTCAGGACCTGCCCGTTGTCCACGTAGAGGACGTCCGGGTCGACGGTGATCCCCGGGTGGCGCCGGGCCAGCAGGTCGGCCGCCAGCCAGTGCGTGGTGGCGCGCAGGCCGTCCAGCACGCCCGCGGCGGCGAGGGTGAACGTGCCGGAGCAGATGGAGGCGACGCGGGTGCCCTTCGCCACGGCTTCGCGGAGGGCGTCGAGCACGGCCGGGGGCACTGGGCCGGTGGGGTTCGCCGTGCCGGGCACGATGATCGTGTCGGCGTCGGCCAGCCCTTCCAGGCCCCAGTGCGCCGTGATCGTGAACAGGCCCGCGTCCACGACCGGGTCGGCCGCGCACACGCGGACCCGGTAGCCGGGGCGGCCGTCGGGCAGCCGGACGCGGCCGAACACCTCCAGCGGCGTGCCCAGGTCGAACGGGACGACGTGGTCGAGCGCCAGGACCGCCACGGTGTGCATGGCGGGAATGTACCCACTCACCTGGATAACGCCAAGTCCTCTACCTGCGGTGGGAGGTGGCGCAAACGTTGGCGGGAATCCGGGGGAAGCTGTCGTTCCTGCCATCGGGTCGGAGGGGATCACGCCGGCTAGCGTCGGTCGCATGGACGCTCCCAAGATCGCGATGCTGCTGTACCCCGGCTGCACACCGCTCGACCTGCTCGCCCCGCACGCGGCGTTCTCCCACGCCGCGGAGGTCCACCTGGTCTGGAAGGACCTCGACCCGGTGCCGACGGACTCCGGGGTGTCGCTGCTGCCCACCACGACCCTGGCGGACTGCCCGGCCGACCTCGCCGTGCTGTTCGTGCCCGGCGGGCTGGGCCAGGCCCCGATCGCCGAGGACCTCGACGTGCTGGAGTTCCTGGCCGACCGCGGGTCACGGGCCCGGTACGTCACGTCGGTGTGCGGCGGGTCGCTGCTGCTGGGGGCCGCGGGACTCCTGCGCGGCCACCGGGCCACCACCCACTGGACCGGGCTGGACCTGCTGGAGGCGTTCGGCGCGGAACGGGTGGCCGAGCGCGTAGTCGTCGACCGGAACCGGATCACCGGCGGCGGCGTGACGGCGGGGCTGGACTTCGGCCTCGTGGTGCTGGCCGAGCTGATGGGGGAGGAGACGGCGAGGTTCACCCAGCTCGCGCTGGAGTACGACCCGGCCCCGCCGTTCGGCGCGGGCACCCCGGAGGCGTCCGGTCCGGTGCTGACCGGGAGGGCGCGGGAGTTCGCCAAACCGGTCAACGACGCCATGGCCGTGGCCGCCGAGCGGCTCGCCGGGCAGGGCTGGGGGCGCGCCCGTTAGGTTTCGTGCATGAACGAGACCCCCGACATCAAGCCTCGCAGCCGCGACGTCACCGACGGCTTGGAGCGCACCGCCGCGCGCGGGATGCTCCGGGCCGTCGGCATGGGCGACGACGACTGGGTCAAACCGCAGATCGGGGTGGCCTCGTCGTGGAACGAGATCACCCCGTGCAACCTGCCGCTGGACCGGCTCGCCAAGGCCAGCAAGGACGGCGTGCACGCTGCGGGCGGGTACCCGCTGGAGTTCGGCACCATCTCCGTGTCCGACGGCATCTCGATGGGCCACGAGGGCATGCACTTCTCCCTCGTGTCGCGCGAGGTGATCGCGGACAGCGTGGAGACCGTGATGCAGGCCGAGCGGCTCGACGGCTCGGTGCTGCTCGCGGGCTGCGACAAGTCGCTGCCCGGCATGCTGATGGCCGCCGCGCGGCTCGACCTGGCGAGCGTGTTCCTCTACGCGGGCTCGATCCTGCCCGGCCGGGTCACGCTGTCCGACGGCAGCGAGCGCGAGGTCACGATCATCGACGCGTTCGAGGCGGTCGGGGCGTGCTCGCGCGGCCTGATGTCGCGCGCGGACGTGGACCTGATCGAACGCGCGATCTGCCCCGGCGAGGGCGCGTGCGGCGGCATGTACACGGCGAACACGATGGCCAGCGCCGCCGAGGCGCTCGGCATGTCGCTGCCCGGCAGCGCCGCCCCGCCCGCCACCGACCGCCGCCGCGACGGGTTCGCCCGCCGCTCCGGCCAGGCCGTGGTGGAGATGCTGCGCAAGGGCATCACCGCGCGGCAGATCATGACCCGCGAGGCGTTCGAGAACGCCATCGCCGTGGTCATGGCGTTCGGCGGGTCCACCAACGCGGTGCTGCACCTGCTGGCCATCGCGTACGAGGCCGAGGTCGAGCTGAGCCTCGACGACTTCGTCCGCATCGGCGCGCGCGTGCCGCACCTCGCGGACGTGAAGCCGTTCGGCAGGCACGTCATGACCGACGTCGACCGCATCGGCGGCGTGCCGGTCGTGATGAAGGCGCTGCTGGACGCGGGGCTGCTGCACGGCGACTGCCTCACCGTCACCGGCCTCACGGTGGCGGAGAACCTGGCCCACATCGCGCCGCCGGACCCGGACGGCACCGTGCTGCGCGCGATGGACCGGCCGATCCACCGGACCGGCGGCATCACCATCCTGCGCGGCTCGCTCGCGCCGGAGGGGGCCGTGGTCAAGTCGGCCGGGTTCGACTCCGACGTGTTCACCGGCACCGCGCGGGTGTTCGACCGCGAGCGCGCCGCGATGGACGCGCTGGAGGACGGCACGATCACCGCGGGCGACGTCGTCGTCATCCGCTACGAGGGCCCCAAGGGCGGGCCGGGGATGCGCGAGATGCTGGCCATCACCGCCGCGATCAAGGGCGCGGGCCTCGGCAAGGACGTGCTGCTGCTCACCGACGGCCGCTTCTCCGGCGGCACGACCGGTCTGTGCGTCGGCCACGTCGCGCCGGAGGCCGCCGACGGCGGGCCGATCGCGTTCGTGCGCGACGGCGATCAGATCCGCCTCGACGTGGCCACCGGCACCCTCGACCTGCTGGTGGACGAGGCCGAGCTGGCGACCCGTCGCGAGGGCTGGGAGCCGCTGCCCGCCCGCTACCAGCGCGGGGTGCTGGCCAAGTACGCGAAGCTCGTCGGCTCCGCGTCCGGCGGCGCCGTGTGCGGCTAGACCAGGCCTGACAACCAGGCTGACAACGACAACGGGGCCCCCGGCATTCGGAAACGAACGCCGGGGGCCCCGTTCTCGTCTGTCCCGACTTGACCGTTTCCGGCCTCCGAGTGGCGGTTCTGGATCGGTGCGGAAATTCCCCTTCACGTTCACAAGAACGTGTTCACTCGACCGAGTGCCGACACGACTAAGTGTGAACGGTCAAAAAGACTGTACGAAGTCGGGGTTGTCCGAAGGGGCGATGGGTAACGCCCGTGTTTCCCCGTAAGAGGGATTTGGTCACGAACCTGTCCCAATTGGGGGATGACGCGGTCGCGAGGGCCAGGATATCGGGTGTTCGGGCCTCCGATAGGTCATGCTGCCCGTCGGCACGACCCGGCTCACGCGGCTAACACGCAGGTCAGGCGATGCTGGGGCATCAAGACATGGGGCGGTCCCATCATCGGAGGTGGGCCATGTCTAATCTCTTCGCGAGAAGCGGGCGCATCGGGTAAGGCCCGGTCCGCACGTCGACGTCGCACTGCAACGAGGAGGACTGAGCACAGGTGACCGGATTCCTGTTGCGACGGTTGGTCAACTACGTGGTGCTGGCGTTCGTCGCGACGTTCCTGGCCTTCAGCTTGGCCTCCATCACATTCGACCCCATTGGCGTGCTGCAGCAGCGCAATCCGCCGCCGCCCGCGTCGACGATCGATGCCAAGCGGCACGAGTTGCACCTCGACCAGCCGATTCCCCAACGATTCTTCACCTGGATGGGTGGCGTCGTTCAGGGTGACTTCGGCCGGACGATCGCCGACCGGCCCATCACCGACGAGCTCGGCAGGCGGGTGGGCGTGAGCCTGCGGCTGTTCCTGCTCGGCATCACCATCGGCATCCTGTTCGGCGTGCTGCTGGGCGTGATCAGCGCGATCCGCCAGTACAAGTTCAGCGACTACTTCGCCACGCTCTTCTCGTTCGTGGTCCTGTCGACCCCGGTGTTCGTGCTCGGCGCCCTGCTCAAGCTGGGCGCCCAGAACCTGAACAACTCGATCGGCGACAACGTCCTGCTGTTCACCGGCGAGACGACACCGGGCTTCGAGGGCAGTTGGATCGCGTCGCTGCTCGACCGGGTGCAGCACCTGATCGTGCCGACCCTGACGATCGCGCTGGGCCAGATCGCGTACTACAGCCGCTACCAGCGCTCGTCGATGCTCGACGTCCTGGGCAGCGACTTCCTGCGGACCGCGCAGGCCAAGGGCCTCACCCGGCGCAAGGCGCTGTTCAAGCACGGCCTGCGCACCGCGCTGATCCCGATGGCCACGCTGTTCGCGTTCGGCTTCGGCCTGCTGGTGGTCGGCGGCACGTTCACCGAGCGGATCTTCAGCTGGTTCGGCATGGGCGACTGGCTGATCACCGGCATCTCCACGCAGGACACCAACATCACGGCCACGGTGACGCTGTTCGTCGCGGTCTGCGTGCTCTTCTCCGGATGGCTGGCCGACGTGCTCTACGCGGCTCTCGACCCCCGAATCCGCATCTAGGCAGGGTGACGACGACGTGACCGTAATCCTCAACGAGGGCGACTCCGCGGGTACCGCGGGCGCCGCATCGGGCAGCCCCGTCGACGCCGCGCCGGAGCCCGAGAAGTCCACGACCAGGGGCAGGCTCGTCCTGACCCGGTTCCTGCGCAACCGGCTGGCGCTGTTCGGGCTGGTCGTCATCGTGCTGATGTACGCGCTGGCGTTCATCGGCCCGCTGCTGTCCAAGTGGAGCTACGACACCCAGGACTACACGGCGTTCCTCCAGGCGCCGTACCCGGACCACATCTTCGGCACCGACAAGATCGGCACGGACATGTTCGCGCAGACCATGCGCGGGCTGCAGAAGTCGCTGCTGATCGGCCTGCTGGTGGCGGTCATCTCCACCGGGTTCGCGGCGCTGGTCGGGGCCGTGGCGGGCTACTTCCTCGGCTGGGTGGACCGCGGCCTCATGTGGCTGGTCGACCTGCTGCTGGTGCTGCCGTCGTTCCTGATCATCGCGATCCTGAGCCCGGCGTTCCGCGGGAAGTCGTGGCTGCTGTTCGTGGTGCTGCTGGCGGCGTTCCAGTGGATGATCACCGCGCGCATCGTGCGCGGCATGACGCTGACGCTCAAGGAGCGCGAGTTCGTCAAGGCCGCCAAGTACATGGGCCAGTCGCCGGGCCGGATCATCTTCAAGCACATCGTGCCGAACATGGCGTCGCTGCTGATCATCGACGCGACGATCAACGTCGGCTCGGCGGTGCTCGCGGAGACGGGCCTGAGCTACTTCGGCTTCGGCGTGCAGTCCCCGGACGTCTCGCTCGGCACGCTCATCGCGACCGGCAGCGACTCGGCGCTCACCTACGCCTGGCTGTTCCTGATCCCCGCGGGCTTCCTGGTGACGTTCGTGCTCGCGGTGAACTTCGTCGGCGACGGCCTGCGCGACGCGCTCGACCCGACGTCGACGCGCGGCCGCAAGCGCGAGAAGAAGACGAAGGACGACGACGTGACCACCGCCCCGGCCACCACCCCCGCCGACACCACGTCTGCGGCCACCACCACGGAAGGCGGAGGAAAAGCCTGATGACCAGCGCGGAACTCCTCTTCGACTCGGCCGACCGGCCCGCTCCGACGGGCCCGGTGCTGGAGGTGAACGACCTCGCGGTGTCGTTCCCGAGCGAGTCCGGCCGGGTGCGCGCGGTGCGCGGCCTGAGCTACCAGGTCTCGCCCGGCGAGGTCCTCGGCATCGTCGGCGAGTCCGGCTCCGGCAAGTCCGTGTCCTCGCTCGCGGTCATGGGCCTGCTGCCCCCGCAGGCGCGGATCACCGGCTCCATCAAGTTCCAGGGCCGCGAGCTGATCGGCCTGAACGACGGCGAGCTGTCCAAGATCCGCGGCAAGCGGGTCGCGATGGTCTTCCAGGACCCGCTGTCGGCGTTGACCCCGGTGTACACGGTCGGCGACCAGATCGCCGAGGCGCTGCTGGTGCACCGCGGCGCGCGGATCTCCAAGTCCGCCGCCGCCAAGCGCGCGGTGGAGCTGCTGGACCTGGTCGGCATCCCGAACGCCGCGGAGCGCGCCAAGGCGTTCCCGCACGAGTTCTCCGGCGGCATGCGGCAGCGCGCGGTCATCGCGATGGCCATCGCCAACGACCCGGACCTGATCATCGCCGACGAGCCGACCACCGCGCTCGACGTGACGGTGCAGGCGCAGGTCCTGGAGGTGCTCAAGACCGCGCAGGAGGTCACCGGCGCGGGCATCGTGATCATCACCCACGACCTGGGCGTCGTCGCCGGCTTCGCCGACCGCCTGATGGTCATGTACGCGGGCAAGGCCGTGGAGACCGGGCAGGTCGAGGAGATCTACGCCCGCCCGCGGATGCCGTACACGCTGGGCCTGCTCGGCTCGATCCCGCGCCTGGACGTGGGCGAGAAGCAGCCGCTGGTGCCGATCGTGGGCCAGCCGCCGTCGCTCACCGACCTGCCGCCCGGCTGCCCGTTCGCGCCGCGCTGCCCGATGGAGGTCGACGCCTGCCGCACCGCCGAGCCCGAACTGGTGGACGTGGACGGCTCGCCCGAGCACCGCGCGGCCTGCATCCGCACCGGCGACCTGGCCGCGGGCGAGACCGAGGGCGCCGAGGCGGCCGTGGAGATCTTCGGCGCCGAGGTGATCGCCGAGCCCGAGATCGCCAAGGTGCCGCGCGAGGACCGCAAGGTCGTGCTCCAGCTCTCCGGCCTGGTCAAGCACTACCCGGTCACCAAGGGCGTGGTGCTCAAGCGCCGCGTCGGCACCGTGCACGCGGTCGACGGCATCTCGTTCGACATCCGCGAGGGCGAGACGCTCGGCGTCGTGGGTGAGTCCGGCTGCGGCAAGACGACCACGCTGATGGAGATCCTCAACCTCCAGAAGCCCATGGGCGGCGAGCTGTCCGTGCTCGGGCAGGACGTCGCGGGGCTGAACGCCAAGTCCCGCAAGGCGATCCGCCGCGACCTCCAGGTCGTGTTCCAGGACCCGATGGCCGCGCTCGACCCGCGCCTGCCGATCTACGACGTCATCGCCGAGCCCCTCCAGGTGCACGGCGTCGAGAAGTCGGTGATCGACAAGCGCGTCCCCGAGCTGCTCGACCTCGTCGGGCTGCGCCGCGAGCACGCGTCCCGCTACCCGGCGGAGTTCTCCGGCGGCCAGCGGCAGCGCATCGGTATCGCCCGCGCGCTGGCGCTGGAACCCAAGCTGATCGTGCTCGACGAGCCGGTGTCCGCGCTCGACGTGTCGATCCAGGCGGGCGTGATCAACCTGCTGGAGGAGCTGAAGGCGAAGCTCAGCCTCAGCTACCTGTTCGTGGCGCACGACCTGTCCGTGGTCCGGCACATCGCCGACCGCGTGGCGGTCATGTACCTGGGCAAGATCGTGGAGATCGGCCAGGTCGACGAGGTCTTCGACTCGCCGCGCCACCCGTACACGCAGGCGCTGCTCTCGGCGATCCCGATCCCGGACCCGGTCAAGGAGCGGCAGCGCGAGCGGATCCTGGTGACCGGCGACCTGCCGAGCCCGGCCAACCCGCCGTCGGGGTGCCGCTTCCGCACCCGCTGCTTCCTGCACGCGACGCTGCCCGAGGACAAGAAGCGCACGTGCGTCGAGGTCGAGCCGCCCCGCCAGGAGCAGGGCACCGACCACGAGGCCGCCTGCCACTTCGCGCAGGCGCGGCAAGTCCTCTGAACACACAGTTTTCCGGACGCGGGGCGTCCGGGCGCACGAACCGGGCCACGACGGACGCGGCCAGGCATGAGGGAGGTCCACGACAGTGAGTCGACGTGTATTGGTCAGAGCAGCCGCGCCGGTGGCCGCACTGGCACTGGTGCTGGGCGCGTGCGGCAGCGGCCCCACCGGAAGCGACCAGGGGCTCAAGGGCGCCGACCAGCAGGTGCAGGGCAAGGACGACATCAACCCCGTCGAGGTGTCCAAGCTGAAGGACGGCGGCGAGTTCAAGTGGCCCGTCGACTCGCTGGCGGACAACTGGAACTACAACCAGGTCGACGGCACCGTCGCCTCGGGCGCCCGGATGATCTCGGCGGTCATGCCGAACATCTTCGTGCAGAAGGCCGACTCCACGATCGAGCTGAACAAGGACTACCTGGAGGACGCGACGGTCACGTCGCAGGACCCGCAGGTGATCACCTACAAGCTCAACCCGAAGGCCAAGTGGAGTGACGGCGCCGCCTTCTCGTGGGAGGACTTCGCCGCGCAGGCGAAGGCCAACAGCGGTGCCGACCCGGCGTTCCTGACCGCGTCCACCACGGGCTACGAGGACATCGACAAGGTCGAGAAGGGCGCGACCGACCAGGAGGTGAAGGTCACCTTCAAGAAGAAGTTCGCGGAGTGGAAGAGCCTCTTCGGCCCGCTGTACCCGAAGGCGCTCAACGCCACCGCCGACGAGTTCAACAAGGGCTGGGTCGACGGCCCGAAGGTCACCGCCGGTCCGTTCAAGATCGGCACGATCGACCTGACCGGCAAGCTCGTCACCGTCGTCCGCGACGACGCGTGGTGGGGCGAGAAGCCGAAGCTGGACAAGATCACCTTCCGGGTGATCGACCGCACCGCGCTCGCCGACTCGCTCGCCAACGGCGCCATCGACTGGTACGACATCGGCTCCAACGTCGACCTCTACAAGCGCGCGCAGCAGACGCCCGGCATCAAGATCCGCCAGGCCGTCACGCCGGACTACAACCACCTGACGTTCAACGGCGCCGCCTCCGCCGTCATGAGCGACGCGAAGGTGCGCACCTCGGTCATGCAGGGCATCGACACCGCGACCATCGCCAAGGCGATCCTCGGTCCGATCCAGCCCGACCCGAAGGTCCTCGGCAACCACATCTTCCTGTTGGGCGCCAAGGAGTACAAGGACAACTCGGCGGTCGCGAAGTTCGACAAGGAAGCCGCCAAGAAGGGCCTCGACGACGCGGGCTGGAAGCTCGACGGCGACGTCCGCAAGAAGGACGGCAAGGAACTCGCGATCCGCTTCGTGATCCCGACCCCGAACCCGACCTCCGACCAGGTCTCCAAGCTGGTGCAGACGCAGCTCAAGGAGGTCGGCGTCAAGGTCGACATCCAGGCCGTCCCGTCGGCGGACTTCTTCAAGGCCCACGTCAACGTCGGTGACTTCGACATCACCTCGTTCCGCTGGCTGAGCACGGCGTTCCCGATCAGCTCCTCGAAGTCGATCTACGCCCTCGACCCGGCCAACGTGAACCAGAACTACGGTCGCGTCGGCAGCGACGAGATCAACAAGCTGTTCGACGAGGCCAACAGCGAGCTGGACGACACCAAGCGCGCCGACCTCGCCAACAAGATCGACTCCGCGATCTGGGCCTCGGGCCACCAGCTGCCCATCTTCCAGAGCCCCGGCGCCGTCGCGGTCCGCGAGAACATCGCGAACTTCGGCGCGGTCGGTTTCGCGAACAACCCGTACGACTACATCCACATCGGCTTCACCAGCTGATCGCGGTGTTCCCTGAC
>NZ_JBHYHC010000092.1:0-36808 GCF_042738955.1 Umezawaea sp. NPDC059074 | reverse complement strand
GGGGTGCAGGGAGGGGACTGCTCGGGCGATGGTCCAGTTGGGTGCTCCCGCTTGAGATTCAGACCGCCAGTAGGCACGAGGTCGAGCCCAAAGCCGCGCCAGTCCCGAGATTCAAGACCAAGCCCGACGCCGATCAGCAGAGCCAGGGCCAGGGCAACGCCAGTCCCGAGATTCCACACCAGGCCCAGCGCCGATCAGCAGAGCCACCCCAGAACCAGACCAAAACCCCGAATCCCTAGACAACCCACCATCCTCAAGGCCAGAACTCAACCCCCAACCCCACCCCCGCGAACCCCCACCCGACCAGACCCGCTTACATAACCCCCTCACCCTCCTCAAGAACCGAACCCCGTGTTCCTGCGTGGAGGTTCCAACGGACGCACCTTCACAGGACAGGCACCAACCGCATGAGTCGGCCACTCGACATCCTCATCGCCACCTCGCCCTACTCCGGGCACACCGCTCCCCTCGTCCCCATCGCCCGCACCCTCGTCGAACGCGGCCACCGCGTCCGCTGGTGCGCAGGCAGGGAGTTCGCCGAGCAGGTGAAGTCCACCGGCGCAACTTTCGAGCCGATGGACCTCACCTCCGACCCCGACGGCCGAGCCATCGACGAGATGTTCCCCGAGCGAGCCACCCTCAAGGGGATCGCGAAGCTCAGCTTCGACATCCGGTCGGTGTTCCTCGACCCCATCCCCTCCCAACTCGCCGACCTCCGCCGCCTCACCGACCAACAGCCCGCCGACGCAGTCGTCCACGACGCCGCATACGGCGGCGCGGCAGCGTTGAGCGCCTTGGGCGGACCAGTAGCCGTCAGTGTCGGCACGTCACCCATGTCCCTCCCCAGCCCCTACGTCGCCCCCTTCGGCTTGGGAATGCAACCAGGGTCAGGACCGGCAAGCCGACTACGGAACCGGGCGTTGCAAATCCTCTTGGACCGAGTCGTACTGCGCGGCGTACACGCCCGGCTCCACGAGATCCAAGGCGAACTAGGGCTACCGCCGGTCAAACGGAAGACCATGGCGGGCATCTCCCCCGACCTCCACCTCCAGAACGGCCTACCAAGCCTGGAGCACCCGCGCCCGGACCTCCCCTCACAGGTCCACTTCGTCGGCGCGCTGGTCGACCGGACCACCGGCGAAGCCGTTCCCCCGTGGTTCACCGACGTCCTCCGGTCGGACAAGCCGGTCGTCCACGTCACCCAGGGCACCGTCGCCGATGGCGACCTCAACGACCTCGTCCTCCCCACCCTCCGAGCCCTCACCGACGAGAACGTGCTGGTAGTCGCCGGGATCGGGGCTCACGAACCGATCCCCGACCCGCCCGCCAACGCGCGCGTAGCGGCGTTCCTGCCTCACGACCGGTTGATGCCGACCCTGGCGGTCATGATCACCAACGGTGGGTTCGGGGCGATCCAGAAGGCCTTGGCGCAAGGGGTTCCGCTGATCATCGCGGGGGCCAGTGAGGACAAGCCGGAGGTTGCCGCGCGGGTCGCGCGGGCCGGAGTGGGCATCGACCTGCGGACGGCCACGCCGAAGCCGAAGGCGATCCGCGCGGCGGTCCGCAAGCTGCTGGACGACCCCGGTTACCGCACTCGCGCGCGGGCGATGGCCGTCGAGTACCAGCGGTACGACGCGGGCGCCGTGGCGGCGGAGCTGATCGAACAGGTGGTCGAGTCGAAGGCCGTCGCGCAACCCTCCTAGACTAGGGACTCCCAGCGCCGCAAGGAGTCCCGTGCCCACCGCAGACGAACTGCTCAACGCCGCCGCCGTCACCGGGCTCGCCCGCGTCCTGTCCGTGGACGCCCCCTCCGTGCTCGACGCGGCGACCCGGCTCGACGGTCTCGGCCTGCGGGAACGCACCGATCTCGTGCACGACGCCCTGCTGGCCGACCTGCCGACCGGGTACGCGAGGTTCGAGGCGGTCATCCGCAAAGCGTTGCGGGACAGCGGGTTCACCGGCTGGATGATCTGGCCGGTCACCGAGGCCGTCACGAGCCGCGCGCTGGAGGCGGGCACCGGTGAGGCGTTCGACCGGGCGTTGGCGCTGCTCGCGGACCTGACGCCCAGGCTGTCCGCCGAGTTCGGCATCCGCCGCCTGCTGGACGCCGACCTGGGCCGGGCGCTGCCGATCGTCCTCACGTGGACCGCGCACCCGGACGAGCACGTCCGCAGGCTCGCGACCGAGGGCACCCGACCGCTGCTGCCGTGGGCGAAGCGCGTCCGCGCGATCTTCGACGACCCGGCCGCCGCCGTGCCGGTGCTGGACGCGCTGCACCGCGACCCGTCGGAGTACGTCCGGCGCTCGGTGGCCAACCACCTCAACGACATCAGCCGCCGTGACCCGGACCTGGCCGCCGCGACGGCCGAGCGCTGGCTGACCGACGCCGACGCGCCCACCCGGCGGCTCGTGCGCCACGGTCTGCGGACGTTGGTCAAGCAGGGCCACCCGCGAGCGCTGGCGCTGCTCGGCTTCCCGCCCGCCGAAGGTCTCGTCGTGACCGGGCCGGAACTGGACAGCACGACCGTCCCGGTCGGCGGGCGACTCGGGTTCTCCTACGTCGTCGAGAACACCGGCGACTCGCCCGCCGCCGTCGCCGTCGACTACGTGATCCACCACCGCAAGGCCAACGGCTCCACCACGCCCAAGGTCTTCAAGCTCACCACCAGGACCCTCGCCCCCGGCGAGCGGGTGACGCTGGCCCGCACCCACTCGTTCAAGGTCATCACCACCAGCGTCTACCACGTCGGGGAGCACGCCATCGCCCTCCAGGTGAACGGCGAGGCGTTCGGCCGTTCGGCGTTCACCCTCGTTCCGTAACGGACATCCGGCCGGAATCGGCGACCCCGATTTGTCCCGGCGCAGTCGATCTTGTATCTATCGTCCATGAGAACGCGCTCCACCGTGACCGATGTCGTGTTCTTGCTCCCGCAACGGTTGTGCCTCCTCGACCTCGCGGGCCCCGCCGAGGTCTTCCGAACAGCCGTGGACCACGGCCTGCCCTACCGGCTGTCCTTTGTGGCCGCCGTGCCGAACCCCGTCACCGCCGACGGCCTCGCGGTGCACGCCGAGACGACGTGGCCCGCGCTGACCTCGGCCGACGTGGTCGTCGTTCCGGGTTCCAGCCCCGGAAGCGCGGTCGCGCCCGAGACCGTGGACGCGGTGCGCCTGCACAGCGGCACGGTCGTCGGCGTGGGCGCCGGTGTCGACGTCCTCGGCCGCGCGGGCCTCCTCGACGGCAAGCGCTGCACGACCCACCCCCTGCTCCGGCAGGACCTGGCCAACCGCTGTCCGAAGGCGAGCGTCGTGGACGACGTCCTGCACGTCGTGGACGGCCGGGTCGCCACGGCGGCGAGCGCCGCCGCGGGCATAGACCTGGCGCTGCACCTGATCGCCGCCGCCCACGGCCCCGGAGCGGCCGCGCGCATCGCCAGGGCGATGGTCGTCTACCCGCGCGACAACGGCGACGACCGGCTCGACAGCGTCCTGCTGCGCCACCGCGGCCACGTGGACGACCTGGCGCACCGCTTGCAGGACCTCATCGAGGACCGGTTCACCCAACGCCTGCGCCTGGTCGACATGTCCCGCGAGCTGGGCTTCAGCGAGCGCACCCTGACCCGCCACTTCCGCCGCGCGACGGGCCTGACCCCGTTGCGCTACCAGCAGTTGCTGCGCTTGGAACGCGCCGAGCACCTCCTCGGCCGCGGCGCGACGGCCGAAGCCGCGGCCCGAGCCGTCGGCCTCACCGACGCCCGCGCCCTGCGAGCCCTGCGCGGCTGAGTCCGGGGACGGCTCAGGGGCGGCCTCCCCTGAGCCGCAACGGGTTCACGGCATCACCACGTCCAAGGCGAGCCACGCGGCGAGGTCGGCGATCTCCGCGCGCACCGCGGCGGTCGTGGCGCGGTCGAACGGCTCGTCCTCGTGCACCGCGTCCACGCGCAGCACTCCCGCCTTGCGGTCGGCGGTGGCGTCGAGCTTGCCCACCAGCCGGTCGTCGCGCAGGATCGGCAACGCGAAGTAGCCCCACCGGCGCTTGGCGACCGGCTTGTACATCTCCAACTGGTACTCGAACTCGAACAGCTCGGCCATCCGCTTGCGGTCGTGCAGGAGCCGGTCGAACGGCGAGAGCAGCGCCACCCGGCCGGTGAACGGTTGCCCCAGCAAGGAAGGGTCGACGCGCCACCGCCCCTTCACGCCCTCCACCACGGCGTCCTCCCCCGCCTCGCGCACGTCCGCGGGCTCGACCGGGCACTCCGGACCGCGGGCCCTGGCGATGCCCAGCGAGCGGAGCCGCCGCTCGTCGCGGACGCGCCCGGCCTCCTCGCCGGGCACCACCGGGTCGTCCGGGTACACGCGGCTCGCCAGGTCCCACAGCCGGTCCGCGCCGCGGCGGCCCGCGATGGCCACCTCGCCGCGCAGCACCAGGAACTCCAGCATCTGCGTGACGTTGCGGTTGTTCGTCCACCCCGTCGACTGCCACGGGACCTCGCAGGTGTCCGGCAGGTCGCGCGACGGCAGCGGTCCGGACGCGCCGAGCCGGTCGAGGATGTCCTGACGGCACTTCTCGTTGGCCCGGACCCAGTCGCGGCGGCCCGCCCGCCAGCCGGGCAGCTCCCCCGGCTCGGCCTGGTCCCACCGGGCCATGTCCGCCCGGTAGAGCGCCAGGTCCTCGGCCGGTCTGATCATCGCGCGCAGCTCGAGCAGCGTCCGGTCGACCAGCGCGGTGTCCAGATCGGACCGCGAGTACGCCGAGCCGAGCCTGCTCCACGCCACGAGGTGCGCGTTCGGCGCGACCGCGGCGATCGGGTCGACCTGGAGCAGGGTCAGGCCGCGCACCACCGCGAGCAGGTCGGTGGGACGCCGGTGGTCCAGCAGTTGCGCGCGCACGGCGACGCGGCGCGCGTCCTGGCGGGAGAGCTGGTGCGGGGTCACACGGCGAGGCTAGGCGAGGGGTCCGACATTTTCCGGGCGACGGCCCAGCAGCGCCGTGGCGTGCACCGCGAGCCACCGCTCGGCGTCGTCCCACGTCCACCCGCACTCCCGGACCAGGGTGCGCCACGACGTCAGGCCGAAGCAGAACCACAGCACGTCCGCGGCCCGCCGCGGCTCGGCCAGGACCCCGCACGCGTCGAGGTGCGCGGCGATGCGGCCCAGCACGCTCCGGTAGAGCTCGGTCGCGTTCCGCCACAACGATTCCGCGTCGTCGTGCACCGGCAGCGCGGCGTGCATGATCTCCAGCGCCGCCTCGTGCCGCTCGTGGCACAGGCGGGTGCCGCGGGCCAGGATCCGCATCGCCTCCGCGAGGTCGCCGGTCTTCCTGATCTCCACCAGCGACTCCTCCGCGCCCGAGTCGGCCACGGCGGCGGCGATCAGCTCGTTGAGGATGTCCGCCTTGCTGCCCGCGCTCGCGTACACGGTCTTCTGCGCGACCCCGGCCCGCTGGGAGATGTCCGCGACCGTCACCCGCCCGTAGCCCTTCGCCGCGAACAGCTCCGCGGCCGCGGCGAGGACGTCGTTCCGCGTGGTCGCGGCGTCCTGCTCGCGGCGCGGGGAGCGGTAGGCACGGCGGGTCGTCGACACGGGACCGAATCTACCGGTCGCCCAGCGCGGCACGCGTCGAGCGGAACTTGCGCAGCAGCAGCGGACGCAGCAGGCGGAGCGGCGCGGGGAAGTTGGCCATCATCGCGGCGTAGCCAGGAGCGGGCACGGGTTCGCTGAGCAGCCCGATCACGAGGTCGGGGCCGCTGCGCGGCGCGCCCGCGACGATCGCCGCGCGCAACCGGACGATGTCGGCGTCGGGCACCTGCGGGAAGAGGCCCTCCAGCACGGGTTCCTCGGCGTCCAGGTGTCCGAGCAGGACGTCCCGGACGGTGACCGCCGCGGGCAGCGCGGCCTTCGCGGCGGCACGGGTGTCGGCGCCCTTCGCGGCCAGCGCGTCGATCGCGGCGCTCAGCACCTGGAGCTCGTGGTCCAGCTTCTCGTGCTCGGCGCTGAGGCCGTCGAGCCCGGCGACGACGTCCGGGAAGAGCCGCCGCAGCACCGGCCAGAACAGCTCGTCCTCGCTCTCGTGGTGGTGGTGCACGAACCCGGACTGCCAGCGGGCCAGGCGGACCACGGCCTTGACGTCGGCGGGCCGACCGGCCGCCACCCGCTCCAGCGAGGAGGTCGTCAGGTCGACGCCCCGGCGCATGATCGTGTGCACGGCGACCAGCTCGTCGTACATCCGCAGGCCTTCGGACTTCTCCACGCGTTCCTCAATTCAGGTTAGGCATCAGGTAACCAATATCCTGCGATAGTAGCCAATGAGGGTGACCCGTTCGGACCAGTGGCAGGTACTCGCCACCCCCGGCCCTCACCGGATGCCCGTAGTCACGACGGGCGGAGTTGGGCTCGCGGCCACCGGGGGCCGGTAGAACGAGGCCATGAGCCGACTCGCAGGCGTAGCCGCGTTATCCGTCCTCACCCTGGTCGTCACGGGGTCGCCCGCCCACGCGGCGCCCCTGCTGTCGCGCGATCCCGTCGCGGTGGTCTACGCCCGCGACCACGCGCTGCACCTGCTCAACGGCGGGGCCACCGACGACGATCTGCAAGCGCGGACGACCAAGCTGGCCGCGAGCGCGTGGGGCTTCTTCCGGGGCACGTCGCCGCTGTACTACCGGGACCTGGGCGAACTGCCCGCGTCGGCGTACGCGACCGCGGGCGGGGACGTGTGGATCACCGGGGACGCGCACCTGGAGAACACCGGCGCGGACCGCGGCGCGGACGGCACGGCGCAGTACCAGCTCACCGACACCGACGACGCGTGGCGCGGGTCGTGGACGTGGGAGCTGCGGCGCGAGGCCGTGTCGCTGGTGCTGGCCGAGCGCGCGGGCGGCCGGAGCGCCGCCAAGATCACGACGGACCTGAACACGCTGGTCGCCGAGTACGCGCAGTGGATCGCCAAGTTCCACGGCACCGACGACGAACTGACCTACCGGCTGGTCAAGTCCACCTCGTCGAACCTCACCGAGGACCTGATCGACGCCTCCGCCTCCGACAAGCGGTCGGACCTGCTGGCGAAGTGGACGTCCGGCGGCCTGTTCAAGTCCGATCCGGAGTTGCAGGCCGTGCCCGCCGCGACCCGGACGCAGCTGGTGAACGCCGTGGCGGCCTACCGGACCACGGCGTCGACGCCCCTGTCCGCGTCGGCCGCGACGGTGAAGGACGTGCGGCGGCGGTTGGGCGCGGGCACCGGCAGCCTCGGGCGGTACCGCTGGTACGTGCTGGTGGAAGGCGCGACGACCAGCGCCTCCGACGACGTGCTGCTGGAGCTGAAGCAGCAGGTCGATCCCGCACCGAAGCCGCTGGCCCCCTCGGCCACGACGTTGACCGGTGGCCAACGCCCGGCGCTGGCACTGCGCTGGCTGGTCGCGCAGTCCGACCCGCTGGCGGGTTGGGCGAGCGTGGGGACGACGCCGGTGCTGGTGCGGGAGAAGTCGCCGTTCGCCGAGGACCTGTCGATCGACGACCTGGACTCGTCGACCGTGTGGGACGACTCGGTGCGCGACGTGGCCCGGCTGCTGGCGGCGGCGCACTCGCGGGCCGACCAGGACCTCGCGGGGACCGGCCTGGCGTACTCGGCGGACGCGGCCATCGACGGAGCGATCACGTCCGTGTCCGGCTTGCAGGCCGAGACCCGCGCGTTCGCGACGGGGTACGCCGACCAGGTCACCAGCGACTGGCAGGCGTACGTGACGGCCAAGAACGCGGGCCGTCCGCTGTTCTGACCACGAGGTGATGGCACGCGGGCACGCCGTGGTGACCCACGACCTGGCGTCGGTCCGGCGATGAAGGTGTTCGCGAAGGCGACCGGGCCGGACGAGTCGGCGGGTCGCATGCCGGAGCGGTGAGCATCCCGAAGGGACCGGGCGCCGACGTGGGAGGTGGGTACCTCCGGACGTCGGCGCCCGGTCGTCGCACCGGTCCCGGCGGTGGTGAGGCCGGTGCGACGGGAGGTCGGCAGGCGTGGGTACCGTGCCGAACCCGGTCTAGCGCTTGCGGTTCTCCGGGGTGGGCTTGGTGTCGTCGACGACGTCGATGCGCTCCTTGCGGACCTCGCCGCTGACGGTGCGCTGCTCGGTGACGGTCTCCTTGCCCAGGCCCACGCGCTCGACCGCGACGGTCTCCTTGCCGATGACCGGCCGCTCCTCGTGCAGGACGACCTCGGCCTCCTCGTCGCCGAACGCCCGGCCGCGCGGCGCGCCGCCGCCGGTGATGGGCTCGCGGACCACCCGGACCTCCTCGTGGGAGACGGGGACCGTGATGTTCTGCTGCTCGGTCACGGTGTGCTTGACGAGCCGGACGCGGCCGGTCTCGACCTGCTCCTTGCCGATCTTGAGCTGCTCCTCCGAGCGGGTCATGGACTCCTGGCCCGACGCCGTGCCGCGCTGCCCCGTCGCCCGCTGCCCCGTCGCCCGCTGCCCCGCCGCCTGCTGACCGGCGGCCTCCTGGCGGGTCATGTCCTGGCGGGTCATGTCCTGGCGGCCGCCCGCCTGCTCGTGCTTGCCGGTGGCCCGGCCCCGCTGCTGCCCCGAGAGGCGGTCGTGGTCGCCGCTGTTGGCCATCGGGATCATCCCGTAGTACTCGTACAGGTCGGCCTGCTCCGCGTCGGACAGCCTGCCGCCCGCCGCGTCCACCGCCGGGGCGTCCTTCACCTTCTGCTTCTCCACCGGGACGGTGATGTGCTTGTCCTTCACCTGCGCGTCCTGGATCGGGACGAAGCTCTCCCGCATGCCGAAGAGTCCGGTGTGGACGGAGGCCCAGACGGGTTGCCCGCTCGCCTCGTCGAGCCAGACCTGCTTGACGGACCCGATTCGGTCACCTCGCGCGTCGATGACATCGCACTCGTACAGGCGTTCCACCGATTTCTGGTCGATCATCGGACAACCTCTCTCCTGAATGGACGGTTCGTCTCGCCAGATCCGGGCTACCCGCGTCGGCCGGATCGACGCGGAATCCGACCCAAGGCCACCCGGACGAGAACGCCGCCCCCGCCGATCGGACGCTCCGTAGTCGCGCCACCCCCGGTCGAGCGGCCCCGCCGGAGGGACAGGTCACGGGGTCGTCACGTCGTGTTCCCTGTCCACGGCGACGCCGACCGTGGATGATCCAGGGCATGTACGGCATCGGCTCCGAGCCGCGTCCGCTGTCGCGGCCCAGCACCCGGCTCCTGCGGATCCTCGCGTTCTGCGGGGTGCTCGGGTGGGTCGTGTTCATCGCGCTCCGCATCCACGCCGAACCGCCGCCCGGCGCGCCGTCGCCGGACCTGCTGGCCCGCGCGTACGAGACCGCGCTCAACGACCGGCACGCGGACGGCGTCACGCCGCTGCTGGGCGGGCCGGTCGTGGGCAACGAGGACGTGGCGAGGTACCTGGTCGGCCAGCCGCACGACGGCCGGTGGCACGTGGCGGTCGTGGAGCTGGACGGGTCGACGTTCCTCGCCGTGAACGACGACCGCGGCCTCGCCGCGCACCTGCCCACGACGAACGAGGACGGCCACTGGCAGGTCAACCCGCTGGTATCACCGCGCTGACACCCGGTCAGGGGCAGAAAAACGCCGCGCGGCGGGCGGGTTCCTGTCGGACCCGGTGGTTATCTTGTGCCGCATGAAGAGCTTGCCCGAATCGGACGACACCCTCTTCGTCCGCACCGACTTCACCGACCAGGACGACTGGCTCGCGCTCTGGGACGCCGTGACCACGCCGAACGAGGACGACTTCCTGGCGAACCTGCGCCTCGTGGACGACCGGGAGTACCAGGACGCCACGCCGGAGCAGCTCACGGCGTTGGCCCCCGACTGGTCGCTGCTGGTCGTGGCCGACAAGACGGCCCTGACCGCGCCCGAGAACCCCCTGCTGGTCATCTACGCGAGGGACGGGGAGGTCGACCAGCTGCGGGTGGTCCCCGAGGAGCTGTGGTCGATCGAGAACAACATCTCCCTCGCCAACATGGACTGGGAGGAGTTCGCCGACGCCGCCGACGACGACGGCGTCTTCCGCGGGTTCTGAGGTCCGAGGGGGCTCCCGCCGGGAGCCCCCTCAGCCGTGCTCACTCGGGCTTCGACCGGCCCAGCCACACCGCGCCGAACGCGCCCGCGCCCACCAGCACTACCGCGCCGACGATCCACACCCAGACCGGCACGCCGCCACCGTCGTCCGCGGGCTTGTCCGCCGCGGCGGGGGCGGCCGCCGAGGTCGTGGTCGGAGCCGCCGACGTCGTGGTCGTCGTCGTGGGAGCTGCGGACGTCGTGGGAGCCGCGGGGGTGGCGAGGGTGGCGAGGGTGAAGCGGACCTTGTCGCCGATCTCGTCGCCGTCGTCGGAGATCACCTTGTAGTCCAGCACGTACTCCCCCGCGGGCCCGGTGGCCACGACCGGAGCGGTGATCACGGCTCCGGCGGCGCTGACCGTGCCGACCTTCCACGTGGAGCCGTCCGGCCCGGTCACCGTGATCGGGTCGGCGGGCAGCCCGACGGCCTCGCTGAAGGTGAGCTGGATCTGCTTCGGCGCGGCGGGCAGGGAGGCGCCGGCCGCCGGATCGCTGCTCAGCAGCTCGGCGTGGGCGAACGCGGGCGTGGCCGTGCCCGCCAGTGCCAGCCCGCTCAGCAGCAACGCGGCGCCTAGGCGTCGAAGGTTCATCGGGTCGGCCTCTCGTGGGTCAGAACGGCATCCCGCAGGTAGTCGTCCCCGAGGACCGTTCGGTTCCCGCGACTTCCCGCTACCAGGTCACGGGCAGTTCGTGGACGCCGTAGATGTTCATGTCGGTCCGCAGCCGCACCTCCTCGGCGGGCACCGCGAGGGCGAGGGTCGGGAAGCGCCGGAGCAGCCCGCCGAACCCCGCCCGCATCTCGATGCGGGCCAACTGCTGGCCGAGGCACTGGTGGACGCCGTGGCCGAACGCCAGGTGGCCGCGGGCGTTGCGGTGGACGTCCAGCGCGTCGGGGTCGGCGTAGCGGCGGGGGTCGCGGTTGGCGGCCAGCGTCGAGACGACGACGGTCGAGCCCTTGGCGATCTTTTCGCCGCCGAGTTCCAGGTCCTCCGCGGCGTAGCGGTAGAGGACGTCGACGACGGCCAGTCCGCGCAGGAGTTCCTCGACCACGCCCGGCAGCAGGTCCGGGTCGGCCCGCAGCGCGGCCAGCTGCTCGGGGTGCTCCAGGAGCGCGAAGGTGCCCAGCGCCAGCATGTTCGCGGTGGTCTCGTGGCCCGCGAGCAGCAGCAGGAAGGCGATGCCGGTCAGCTCCTCGACGGTCAGGTCGTCCTGCCGGGCCAGGTCGGACAGGATGTCCTCGCCGGGGTCGGCGCGCTTGCCGGCGACCAGGTCGGCCAGGAGCGTGGTCAGGCCCGTGTAGGCGGCGATCTTGTCCTCGACCGGTTGGTCCTTGACCAGGAACTGGGCGGAGTTCGCCTGGAAGCTCGCCCGGTCCTCGTAGGGGACGCCGAGCAGTTCGCAGATCACCAGTGACGGCACCGGCAGCGCGAACTCCGCGACCAGGTCGACCGGCGGGGTCAGCCGCGCCATCTCGTCCAGGCGCCGTTCCACGATGTCGACGATGTGCTCCTCGAGCTGCCGCATGCGCTTCACGGTGAAGGCGCCGGTGAGCTTGCGGCGCAGCCTGCCGTGGTCCGGCGGGTCCATGGCGATGAAC
This sequence comes from Umezawaea sp. NPDC059074, assembly GCF_042738955.1. Lineage (NCBI taxonomy): Bacteria > Bacillati > Actinomycetota > Actinomycetes > Pseudonocardiales > Pseudonocardiaceae > Umezawaea > Umezawaea sp. NPDC059074. Next base: position 25,127 of record NZ_JBHYHC010000092.1, on the reverse strand, counting down.
AGGCCCGGCACCTGCGGCGACGGTTCGGTGTAGGCGGGGATGCCGGGCGTCTCGAAGGGCAGGTGGATCACGCCGAGGTCCTGGCGGGAGCTGAACCGGGTGTCGGCCATGACCTCGCGGACGGCGTCGTACCCGGTGACGAGCCACCCCTCGTGGCCGTCGGGGAACAGCATCGGGCTCACGGGACGGGCGTCGCGCAGCAGCGTGACGGCGCGGGGCGGGGCGAAGGGGCCCGCGTCGCGCTCCAGCGGGAGGCCTCGCGGGACGGGGTGGGTCGTCAGGTGGTCCCCAGTAGCGGTCATGGTGCCAGCATGGCATCACGTTGGCACCATTGCAAGCCACAGTGGCTCACTGTGGCACCGCGACTAGGTGAGGGTGTTCGGCACGTTCTTGTGCGGCCCGAAGTAGCCGATGTAGACCTTGGCCGTCTCGCGGTCGGCCACGAAGTACACGCGGGGCAGCAGCGTGCCGCGGCCGACGCCGATCTTCAGGTGGGCTTCCATGAAGACCTCCCCCGCGGCGTTGTAGGCGCGGTCGACGGGGAACATGCGCTTCGCGCTCATCCGCCCGGACCGGCCCACGGTCTTGCTCTCGCTCATCGCGAGCTTCTTCGAGTTCGACGGCCACACGTGGCGGTGGTGGGAGTTCGTGCACCAGGCCTTGAAGTTGCCGGGGTTCTCCTCCGCGGCGAGGGCCTGGCCATAGGCGTGCAGGGCGAGGAAACCGCGCCACGCGCTGTCGCCCCAGGTCTTGGTCTCGGGCATGTTGTCGAGCTTGTCGAGGTCCACGCAGGCCGCGGGCGGGAAGCCGAGGTGGTCCGAGAGGTGTTCGCGGGCCAGCGCGGCGGCGTGGGACGGGGAGTCCGCGGTGGTGGGCAGGTCGCACGGCGGGGGCGGGTCGGCGGGTCCGGGTTGCAGACCCCGGTAGACGGTCGTCAACTGCCCGCGCAGCCGGTTGTTCTCCTCTTCCAGCCTGCACTGGTCCTCGACGGCCTCCTGGTACCGCCGGTCCAGTTCGTCGAGCCTCGACTGCTTCTCGGCCAACTCCAGGTCGGCCATGTCGAGCAGTTCCTCCAGTTCCCGCGATCCGGGCGGGGCGGGCGGGTCCACGGTCGCGGGCTCGTGGACCTCGACGTGTCTTCGCTCCGGTTCGAGGTTCTGCTTGCGCTCCCCCCGGTGCCGTCCCCAGAGGATCCCCCACACCGCGCGCGGCACGATCGCCATGTCCACCAAGCCTCTCGTCGTCGAGTTCTCCCGATCAACCTTGCCACGGCGGCATTCGGCCCAACGGGACGTTTCGTTGACAGAACGGGGTCAGTCGCACACTGGGCGCATGCGAATCCTGGAGGGCAAGGCCGTCGTCGTGACCGGGGCCGGGCGGGGGCTGGGTCGGGCCTACGCGCTGCACGCGGCCGAGGCGGGGGCCGCGGTCGTGGTGAACGACGTCGACGGCGAGTCGGCGGACGGGGTGGTCCGCGAGATCCGCGAGGCTGGTGGCCGGGCGGTCGGCAACGGCGACTCGGTGGCCGACGCCGACCGGGCCGCGGCGCTGGTCGACCAGTGCGTGGCGGAGTTCGGGACGCTGGACGGGCTCGTCGCCAACGCGGGCCGGACGGACTTCGCGGACCCGTGGGTCGAGGACCCCGGCCGGATGCGGGAGGTCGTCGAGACCAACGTGCTGGGCACGCTGTTCTGCGGGTCGGCGGCGGCGAAGGTCATGCACGCGCGGGGCGGCGGGTCGATCGTCACCGTGGCGTCCGGGGCGATGCTCGGCCGCGCGGGCGCGACGGCGTACTCGGCGTCCAAGGGCGCCATCGCGTCGATGACGTTCTCCTGGGCGGGCGCGCTGGCCGAGCACGGGGTGCGGGTGAACTCGGTCTGCCCGCTGGCGTGGACGCCGATGATGGACCTGGACCCGAGGTCCGCGCAGATCAGCGACCGCTCGCAGACGCCGGACCGGATGGCCCCGCTGGTCACCTACCTGCTCGGCGACCTGTCCGCCGGGGTCACCGGGCAGGTGGTGCGCATGGTCGACGGGAAGCTGATGCTGGTGCGGCAGATGGCGTTCAAGGAGCCGGTGCTGGCGCGCGACGAGTGGACCGTCGAGGACGTGGCGCGGGCGTTCGACGAGGAGTTGCGCGCCGCGGCCGAGCCGCCGAACAGCGAACGCTGGCGGCTCTGACCCTCGGCCGACGCGAACGGTCTCGTGCGACCTCCGCCGTTCGGTGGAGCCCAGTCGGGTGAACCACCGAACGATCATGAGCACCCCGCACGTTCGGCTCTACCGTGGGGACAACCCACCGGAAGCGAGGGATGCGAGCGAGGTAACGGCCATGTCCGAGTTCCCGCAAGACGAGGCCCCGCGCCCGGTGCTCCGGCACAGCGGGATGGCCGAGGTGCGGCACGTGGAGTCGGCGACGAGGCAGTTCCGGTCGCTCGACCACCGGTTCGGTGGCGGCTCCTGCCGCGAGGCGGCGCTCGCGCTGGCGTCGTGGAGCGAGCGGGTGCTGACGCACTCCAGCACCACGGAGACCGTGCGCGAGCGGTTGGGCCAGGCCATGGCCGACCTGCACAACCTGGCCGCGTGGACGTGCTTCGACACCGCGAGACCGGACCTGGCGGGCCCCCACTTCGACCGGGCGCTGGAACTCGCGACCCTCGTCGACAACCACGACCTGACCGCCAACGTGCTCTACCGGACCGGACGGGTGCACCTGCACCACGACCGCCTGGACGACGCGCTGGCCGCGTTCGAACGGGGGAAGGCCTCGGCCACCCTTGCGGGCAGCGCGCTGAGCGAGGCGATCCTGTGTGCCAACGAGGCGTGGGCGCACGCCCGCAAGGGGAACCGGGACCTGGCCCTGCTCCGGATGGGGAACGCGCGCGACGCGTTCGAGGCTGCCGACCACCGCTCGCCGCCCACGTGGGCGGCGTTCTTCGACGAGGTCGACCTGGAGGCCACCACCGGCGTGGTCTACACCGAGCTGGCGATCGTGGTCGACGACGCGTACACGGCGTTCGCGATCCCGCGGCTCACCCACGCCATCGCGGGCTACTCCGAGGGGATGACCAGGAGCCGGGCGTTCAGCCAGATCGCGCTGGCGGTGAACCACGTCGTGGAGCGGGACTTCGAGCGCGCGGCCAAGGTCGGCCTCCAGGCCGTGGACTCGTCGGCGAAGGTGCTGTCGGCCCGCACGCGGGACCGGCTGCGCCCGTTGCGCGCCGCCGCCTCCCGGCACGAGGGGGACGACGACGCGCGCGAACTGGTCGAGCGGATCGACCGCTTCACCGGGAACTTCTGACGGTCACCCGCCCACGGGCACCGGGCCGTCGAGCCGGGCGAGCACCCCGTCCAGCACCGCGCGCAGGGTGGCGTCCGCGACCCGCGCCGGATCACGGCTGACCCGCAGCACGGCCGGGGTGCCGGGCGCGGCGAACAGCTCGACGAGCAGTTCCGCCATCGGCCACGCCAGGTCGTGGGCGTCGTGCCGGGCGATCTCGCAGCCGTCCAGCCGCAGCACCGGCGCCGGGGAGTCCTGGACGGCCGTGATCACCTGGTACAGCGGGTGTCTCGTGGTGCGCGGCCCGCCAGCGAGACGGGCCACCTCGGCGAACGGCACGTCCGCGTTGGCCAGCGCCGCGTGCACGGCGGCCGTGGTCTCCGCGAGCCCGGTCGAGGTCAGCCGCACGCACACCGTGTCGACCAGGCAGCCGACCGGCCGCTCCAGCGCCTCGCCCGACCGCCTGGTCACGGCGACGCCGACGCCGAAGTCGGTCTGCCCGGTGTGCTCGACCAGCGCCGAGCCGACCGCGGCCAGCAGCACCGAGAGGCGTCCGGTGCCGTGCTCGCGGGCCCGCCGGTCGACGTCGGCCAGCACGGCGGCGTCCAGTTCCCGCGACACCGTGCGCGGCCCGTCCCCCTCGACCGGGGGCAGCGCCAACGGCGGCACCCCGGTGAGCGCGCGGGTCCAGAAGTCGCGCTGCGCCGGGAGGTCCGCCGCCGCGCCGAGGTCGCGCAACGCCCGTTCGACGGCCGCCGGAGAGGGCGCGGGCGGTACCGCCCCGCCCGCGTACGCGGTGGACAGGTCTTCGGCCAGCACGTGCTGGGACCAGCCGTCGAACGCGATGTGGTGCACGGACACGCCGAACAGCCACCGGTCGCCGAACCGGACCAGCACCGCCCGCCACGGCGGACCGTCCTCCAGCCGGAACGGCCTGCGCAGCTGGGAGTCCAGGACCGCCGCCGCGTCCTCGGGCCCGGTCGCCGCGAGCGCGACGAACTCGACCGGCTCGTCGGACGGCACGGCGAGCGCCTCGTCGTCCGCCTCGAACCGCGCGCGCAGGTAGCCGTGCCGGGCGTGCACGTCCCGCACCGCCTTCCGGAGCCGGTCCACGTCCAGCGCCCCGCCGATGGTCCACGCGAGCGAGCAGTGGTTCTCCGGGTCGGCCCCGGACACCAGGTGCCGCACCAGGAACGAGTGCTGCAACGACGTCAGCGGCGCCTCGGCCGCCTCCTCCCCGACCGGCGCGGGCGGCGTGGCCAGCCACTCGGTGATCGCCGTGACGGTCGGGGCGCGCATCAGCCGCGACACCGGGATCGACCGGCCGAACCGCGTGCCCAGCCTGGTGCACAACCGGACCGCGGTCAGCGACGTGCCGCCGAGCGCGAAGAACGACTCGTCGCGGTCGACGTCGGCGACCCCGAGCAGCGCCCCGAACTCGGCGGCCACCACGTCGGCATCGCCGTCCCCCACCGGTTCCACCGGCGTGGCCGCGGTCGGCAGGGACGCCAGCAGCGCGGCGGTGTCGGTCTTCCCGTTGGCGGACAACGGGAACGCCTCGACCTCGACCACGTGGTCGGGCAGCGAGTAGGCGGGCAGCACCTCCCGCAGCCGCGCGGCGAGGTCGTCGCCGCCGATGTGGAACAGCGCGAGCGCCGTGCAGGCCCCCGTGGCGTCGAGCACCGGGACCACCGCGCACCGCCGGACGCCGGGCAGGGCGGCGACGACGTGCTCGACGCCCGCCGGTTCCAGCCGGTACCCGCGCACCTTGACCTGCCGGTCCCGCCTGCCGTGGAAGCGGAACACGCCGTCGGCGTCCACGCTGCCGAGGTCGCCGGTCCGGTACAGCCGGGTCGGCACGCCGTCCAGGTCGGTCACCACGAACTTCGCCGCGGTCAGCTCCGGGTCGCCGAAGTAGCCGAGCGCGAGCCCGTCACCGGCGACGCACAGCTCGCCGACCTCGTCCGGCTCGCACCGCCGATCCCCTTGCAGCACCACGACTTCCGTGCGCGGCACCGGTCGGCCGAGCGGGATCTCCCCCGCCGCGTCCGACGGCCGCACGTCGTGGGTCAGCACGAACACCGTGCTCTCCACCGGCCCGTACCCGTTGACCAGCCGCACGTCCGGGTGCGCGGCGAGCAACGTCCCCGCGTGCCACGGCGACAGCTTCTCCCCGCCCGTCACGACCGTGCGCAGGCCGGTGAGCGCCTCGACGTCCTCCTCCACGACGAGGTGGCACAACGAGGTCGTGAGGAACGCCGTGTTCACGCCGTGCCGCGCGATCAGCTCGCGCAGCGCGGCGGGCGTGAGCGGCCGTTCGTCGACCAGCACGGACGTGCCGCCGCTGAGCAGGACTCCCCACAGCTCCAACGCGAACCCGTCCCACGGGACCGCTGCGGCCTGCGGCATCACCGTGGTGCGGTCGAACCGGGCGAACTCGCACGGGTCGAACAGCCGGGTCGTGCCGCGGTGCGGCGACAGCACGGCCTTCGGCTCGCCGGTGCTGCCGGAGGTGAAGAACACCATGGCCGCGTCGCCGTCGGTGATCACCGGCGGCGGCGCGGTCACCCGTGTCGCCACGACCTCGAAGCCCTCCACCACGACGCGCTGGTCGAAGTGGTCCGAGTCGGCCACCGCGACCTGCCCGGCCAGCAGCGCGGCGATGCCCCGCAGCCGGTCGGCGGGCCAGGTCGGGTCCAGCGCGGCGTACGCGGCCCCGCGCTTGAGGATCGCCAGCAGCACCACGACCAGCGTGGGCGAGGGCGGCAGCAGCACGGGCACCACCGCGCCCGGCCCGATGCCGACCGCGCCGAACGACCCGGCCAGCCGGTCGGCCAGCGCGTCCAGCTCCCGGTAGGTGAACCGGGAGTCGCCGTGCGCCAGCGCGACCGCGTCCGGGTGGGCGGCGGCGTTCGCGGCGACGACCTCGTGGATCAGGTCGCGGTTCACGACGTGGCCACCAGCCTGCGGCGGCGCACGTGGGCGAGCAGGGCGGTCCGCTTCCAGCCGGTGCTGCGCGTGGCGGGCGCGGGGATGCCGAACTTCTTGACCAGGTAGTCGATGTGGGCGTCGACCGCCCGCGGGCTCAGGTCGAGCCGGGCGGCGATGGCCGCGGACGTCGGCATGGGTCCCTCCACCTGCGCGGCGCACAGTTCGGCCAGCACGGCGAAGTACCGCGCCTCGGGGTCGAGCTCGGGTTCCCGTGGCCGCACGATCGCCGGGCAGTGGCGGACCGGCGGCCACGCCGCCTCCACCATAGGGGCGAACACGGTCACTGCGGCGGAGCCGGACTCCCTCGTCGGGGACACGGTCGCCATGTCCAGCCCGAACGGCAGCCGGACGCCGGGACGGATCTCGACGGGGTCGTCCGGGCGGTCGACGTCGGCGACGAACAGCGGGTCGTGCTCGGACGCGTTCGTGATCCACCAGACCGACGGTCCCGAGGTGACGACCGCTCTGAAGTACGCCATTCCCCCGGTTATCCGTAAGTCCAGATCACAGGAATGGCAGTCACAAGATCCGAACGTCGCCGAATGTCCCTCGGAAACGTCCACGCGGTACGGTTTCCGGCCGCGTTCGGCCGGACCCTGAATCATCAACACCGACACGTCTCTCTCCCCAGTTCACCATGTCGATACGGCGCAGGTCGTGCGCTTTGGTGGCAAGCAAATGGTCCGTCCGGCCCCGGCCAGCGGGTATGGGCACAACTACGCAGTACTCCGAACCGAAGTCGAGGATCTAGCAGATCGATTGCCGCCGGGCAATCGAGTTGACTCCGGGCTGCCCGGACTGCCCATGACCGGGAAAGCCGAACATGATTGTTCCACGCCGCCCATCGGCATATCCACAAATGCCCATTCGATTCGCCAATGCGATTCGACACCGGAAGGGAACGCCTGTGAGCACCACTCGGACGGTGCCCGTCTCCTCGGCTCAGCGCGGGCTGTGGCTCATCGACGAGCTGCACCCGAGGAGCTCCCTCTACACCGTGTTCTGCGCCGTTCGGCTCACCGGGCCGCTGGACGTGGCCGCGCTGCACCGGGCGCTGGAGCGGGTCGTCGCCCGGCACGAGGCGCTGCGCACGACGTTCCTGCCCGGCCCGGTCGGCCGGGTGGTGGAGGACCTCCCGGTGCCGCTGCCGGTGACCGATCTCGCCGACGTCCCGGCGGCCGAGCGGTTCGCCGCGGCGACGGCGCTGGTCGACGGGTGGGCCGAGGAGCCGTTCGACCTGGCCGAGGGGCCGCTGCTGCGCGCACTCGTCGTCCGGCTCGCCGACGACGACCACCTGCTGGGCCTGGCCGTGCACCACGTCGTGTGCGACGGGCGGTCCGTGCACGTGCTGTTCGACGAGCTGGCCCGCCTGTACGCCGGGGAGGACCTCCCCGAGCTGCCCGCGCGGTTCCAGGACTACGTCACCACGCGGCACGAGGACGCCGAGCGCGTCGCCTGGTGGCGCGGCTACCTGGCGGGCGCGCCGGACGTGCTCACCCCGCCGACCGACCGGCCGCGACCGGCGGTGCGCGGCACGGCGGGCGCGACCCACCTGCTGCACCTGCCGGGACCGCTGGTGGCGGACATGGTCGCGATGGCCACCCGGCGGCGCACCAGCCCGTTCATGGTGCTGCTGGCGGCCTACTCGGCGCTGCTGGGCAGGCTCGCCGACGTCCGGGAGCTGCTGGTCGGCACGCCGGTGTCCGGCCGGGACGTGCCGGAGTTCGAGTCGCTGATCGGTCTGTTCGTGGACACCGTCCCGGTGCGGGTGGACCTGTCGGGCGACCCGACGTTCGACGGCCTGGTGCGCCGGGTCCGCGGGTCGGTGCTGGACGTGCTGGCCCACCAGGGCGTGCCGTTCGACCGGATCGTGGAGGAGGCGCGGCCGGACCGGAGCCCGAGCCACACGCCGCTGGTGCAGAGCGCGTTCAGCGCCGAGATGGCGCCGTTCGCCACGCCCCGGTTCGCCGGGCTGGAGGCGGAACTGCGGCTGCCGCTGCCGACGACCGCGAAGTTCGACCTGGACCTGACCATCCAGCGCGCGCCCGAGGGCGACGACTTCGTCGGCATCCTGACCTACAGCACGGAGTTGTTCGACGCGGCCACGGTCGAGCGGTTCGCCGAGCGGTTCGTGCGGCTGCTGGCGACGGGCGTCGCCGACCCGGACACCCCGCTGCGGTCGTTGCCGCTGCTCGACCCGTCCGAGCGGACCATGCTGCTGGACGAGTGGTCCGAGTCCGCGCCGGGTCGGCCCGCCGACCTCTTCGTGCACGAGCTGTTCGCCCGCCAGGCGGCGAAGACGCCGGACGCGCCCGCGGTCAGCCTGCACGGCGTCGAACTCACCTACGCGGACCTGGACGAGCGGGCCGACCGGCTCGCGGCCGACCTGCGGGCGCGGGGCGTGGGACCGGACGAGGTCGTCGGGGTGCTGCTCCCCCGCGGCGTCGAGCTGGTCACGACGCTGCTGGCGGTCCTCAAGGCCGACGCGGCGTACCTGCCGCTCAGCCCCACTCACCCGCCGGGCTACCTGGCCCGCGTCCTGGCGACCGCGAAGTCCCGGCACGTGGTCGCCGACCCGACGCTCGCCCACCGGCTCGACGGCACCGGAGTGACCGTGGTCGACCCGGCTGGTCTGCCTGCCGCAGGCCCGGCCCCCTCACGGCGGTCGTCCCCGGACGACCTGGCGTACGTGCTGTTCACCTCCGGGTCCACGGGCGAACCGAAAGGCGTGGCCGTGACGCACGGCGCGCTGGCGAACGTGGCCACGACGATGGTCGACCACTACGGCCTCACCGACGCCGACCGCGTGCTCCAGTTCGCCAACGTGGGCTTCGACATCCACGCCGAGGAGCTGTACCCGACGTGGGCGGCGGGCGGGTGCGTCGTCCTGACGCCCGATCCCCCGCCCGGCCCGGAGGAGCTGATCGGGCTGATGGGCGCGGAGCGCGTCACGTTCACCATCCTCACGTCGAGCTACTGGCGGCAGTGGGCCGACCGCGCCCGGCGCGACGGCGTGCACCCCGGCGAGACCGTGCGGCTGGTGTCGATCGGCGCCGAGCCGGTCGACCGCGAGACCCTCACGTGGTGGCAGCGCGAGGTCGGCGTGCCGGTCGTCAACATCTACGGGCTCACCGAGACCACCGTGAACGCCACCGCGACCTGGCTCGACGCCCCGGTGCTCACCGGGTCGGTGCCGATCGGCGTGCCGCTGGACGGCGTGCGGGCCTACGTGCTGGACCGCGAGCTGGAGCCGGTGCCGGTGGGCGTGCCCGGCGAGCTGTACCTGGGCGGCGACTGCCTGGCGCGCGGCTACCTGGGCCGCGCGGACCTGACGGCGGACCGGTTCGTGCCGGACCCGTTCGGGACCGGGTCGCGCCTGCACCGCTCGGGCGACCGGGCCCGCTGGCTGCCCACCGGCGAGCTGGAAGTGCTGGGGCGCTTGGACAAGCAGGTCAAGGTGCGCGGGTACCGGATCGAGCCCGGCCACATCGAGGCCGCGTTGCGGGCGCACCCCGACATCACCGACGCGCTGGTCGTGCCGCGCGGCGACCGGCTGGTCGGCTACGTCGTGCCGAGCGAGGTCCCGGCCGACCTGCGCGACCACCTGTCCGGCAGGCTGCCGGTGCACCTGGTGCCGTCCGCGTTCGTCGGGCTGCCCGCGATCCCGTTGAACGCCAACGGGAAGGTCGACACCAAGGCCCTGCCCGAACCGGCGGCCGCCGTGTCCACGGCGGTGCCCGCGAGCACCGACCTGGAACGCCGGATCGCCGAGGTCTGGCGGCAGGTGCTGGGCCTGGACCGGGTCGGCGTGCACGACAACTTCTTCGAGCTGGGCGGCAGTTCGCTCGCGCTCGCGTCCGTCCACTCGCGACTGCGGGACGAGCTGGGCCGGACGCTGCCGATGGTGGCGCTCTACGAGTACCCCACCATCGCCGCCCTGGCCCGTCACTTGAGCACTGAGAACGACACCGGCGCCGACCAGCGGGCCGACCGCCTGCTGGCGGGCCGCGCGCGCCTCACCCGAGAGCGCCGCGCCCGCCGATGACCACTGGGGAAGGAAGCACCGAGATGTTCGAAGACGATGACCGGTCCTACGCCGTCGTCCGCAACGACGAGGAGCAGTACTCGCTCTGGCCGGTCGACCGCGACCTGCCGCCGGGGTGGACGGCCGTCGGCGTCACCGGGACGAAAGCCGAGTGCCTGGACCACATCCGCGTGGTGTGGACCGACCTGCGGCCGCTGAGCCTGCGGGACCGGAGGACCGCGTGAGCGCCCCGACCGCGAGCCTGTGGCGGCTGGCGAACTTCCGGAACCTGTGGCTGGCGCAGACGTTCAGCCTCGTGGGCACCCAGGTGACGATCCTGGCGTTCCCGCTCGTGGCGCTGCTGCTGCTCGACGCGTCGGCCCTCGAGGTGTCCATGCTGTACGCGGTCGAGTTCGTGCCGATCCTGCTGCTCGGGCTGCCCGCCGGGGCGTGGGTGGAACGGCTGCGCAAGCGGCCGGTGCTCCTGGTGTCCGACGCGGCCCGCGCTGTGGCGCTGCTCGCGGTGCCCGTCGCGTACGTGCTGGACGCGCTGTCGTTGCCGCTGCTGTTCGCGGTGGCGTTCGTGGTCGGTCTCGGCACGCTGTTCTTCGACGTGGCGCAGGGGTCCTACCTGCCCGCGCTGGTCGCCGAGGAGCAGTTGGCCGACGCCAACGCGAAGATCGAGGTGTCCCGGTCGGCGAGCCAGCTCGCCGGTCCCACCGCCGGTGGCGTGCTGGTGCAGTTCCTGACCGCGCCGGTCGCGATCCTGCTGGACGCGCTGAGCTACCTGGCGTCGTTCGTGCTGCTGCTGTTCGTCCGCGGCCGGGAGGTCGCCACGCCGCCGGAGGAGCGGCAGGGGCTCGGCCGCGAGATCGGCGAAGGCCTGCGGTTCGTGGTGTCGCACCCGCTGCTGCGGCCGTTGGCGCTGTGCGACGCGGCGGCGAACCTCGCGTTCGCCGCGGTGCTGGCGCTCCAGGTCGTGTTCGCGGCCGACGACCTGCACCTGAGCGCCACGGCGATCGGGGTCGTGCTGGCCGTCGGCAACGCGGGCGGGCTCGTGGGCGCGCTGGTCAGCGGCCCGTTGAGCACCCGGTTCCCGCCCGGTCCGCTGCTGATCGCGTCGATCGTGCTGTTCAGCGTCGGCGCGGCGCTGCTGCCGCTGTCGACGGGCGCGATCGGCTTCGGGTTCGGCCTGTTCGTGGTCTACCTCGGCGTCGTGGTCTACAACGTCGTCGGCACCACGCTGCGCCAGCTCGCCACGCCGGAACGCCTGCTGGGCCGGATGAACGCGACCCTGCGGTTCATCGAGTGGGGCACGCTCCCGCTCGGCGCGGCGGTCGGCGGTCTGCTGGTGGCCCCGCTCGGGCTGCGGACCGTGCTGTGGATCGCGGCGGGCGTCTGCGTCCTGTCCGTGGTGCCGCCGCTGTTCTCCCCCGTGCGCACGCTGATGGCCAACCCCACCGCCGAGACCGAGCCGAGTGTGACGCCATGACCGACGAGACGCCGTACCTCGCCGTCGTCGGGATGGCGGGCCGCTTCCCCGGCACACCGGACCTGGCCGGGTTCTGGGCCGCGCTCGTCGAGGGCGTCGACACGCTGACCCGCGACCACGGCCCGGCACACGGGCTCGTCGTGGACGGCGACAAGTTCGACGCGGGCTTCTTCGGCTACGCGCCGAGCGAGGCGCTGCTGATCGACCCGCAGCACCGCGTGTTCCTCCAGTGCGCGTGGGAGGCCCTGGAGCACTCCGGGTACGACCCGGCGACCTACCCCGGCGTGATCGGGGTCTACGGCGGCAGCGGCGACACCGGCTACGCCGAAACCCTGCGGCAGCACCGGTCCCGCTTCCCGGACGTGTCGGAGTTGCAGTTCCGGATCGCGGCGGGCGTGGACTTCCTGACCAGCCGGGTGTCCTACAAGCTGGGCCTCACCGGGCCCGCGGTGACCGTGCAGACGGCGTGCTCCACGTCGTTGGTCGCGGTGCACACCGCCGCGCAGGCGCTGCTGGCGGGCGAGTGCGACCTGGCCCTCGCGGGCGGGATCACGCTGCACGTGCCGTTCCCGGTCGACGAGGTCGAGGACGGGATCATCTCACCCGACGGCTACTGCCGGGCGTTCGACGCGGACGCGCGCGGCACGATCGCCAGCGACGGCGCCGGGATCGTGGCGTTGAAACGCCTCGACGACGCCCTCGCCGACGGCGACCACGTGCACGCGGTCGTCCTGGGTTCGGCCGTCAACAACGACGGCGGCGGCAAGGTCGGCTTCACCGCGCCGAGCGTCGACGGGCAGGCCGCCGCGATCCGCGCGGCGCACCTGGTCTCCGGCGTCGAGGCCGCGAGCATCGGCTACGTGGAGGCGCACGGCACCGGCACGCCGGTCGGCGACCCCATCGAGGTCCGGGCGCTGACCAAGGCGTTCGGCCGGGGCGGGTCGTGCGTGCTCGGGTCGGTCAAGGCCACCATCGGCCACACCGACGCGGCGGCGGGCGTGATCGGCCTGATCAAGACCGTGCTGGCGCTGGAGAACGAGCTGATCCCGGCCACCGCGCACTACCGCGCGCCCAACCCGTTGATCGACTTCGCCGCGAGCCCGTTCGAGGTGCGCGGCACGGCGACGCCGTGGCCGCGAGGCCCGGAGCCGCGGCGGGCGGGCGTGAACTCGCTCGGCATCGGCGGCACCAACGCGCACGTGGTGCTGGAGGAGGCCCCGGTGCGGCCCGCCGTCGACCCCGGCAGGCCGTACCAGGTGTTCCCGTTGTCCGCCAGGAGTTCCACCGCGCTGACGTCGGTCGCCCGGCGGCTGGCGGACCACCTCGGCGACGAACCGCTCGCCGATGTGGCCTGGACGCTCCAGGCAGGCCGCCGGGCGTTCGCGCACCGCGGGTTCGTGGTGGGCGGCGACCGCGACGAGGTCGTGCGCGCGCTGGGCAAGGTGACGGCGAAGGTCGTCGACGGCGAGCGCCGTGCGGCGTTCCTGTTCCCCGGCCAGGGCGGGCAGCACGTGGGCATGGCCCGCGAGCTGTACGCGCACGAACCGGTGTTCCGCGCCGAGTTCGACCGGTGCGCCGACCTCGTGCTGCCGGAGCTCGGCGTCGACCTGCGGACCGCCCTCTTCGGACTGGACACCGAGGCGGGAGCGGCTCGACTGTCCACGATGGACGTCGGCCAGCCCGCCGTGTTCTCGGTGGAGTACGCGTTGGCGAGGCTCTGGATGTCCTGGGGCGTCACGCCTTCCGTCGTCGCCGGGCACAGCCTGGGCGCGTATGCCGCCGCCACGATCGCCGGGGTCCTGTCGGTCCCGGACGCCGTGGCGCTGGTGCTGGAACGCGGACGGCTGCTGGGCAGTCTGCCCGACGGCGCGATGCTGGCGATCCCGTTGCCGGAGAACGAGGTCACGCCGCTGCTCGGCACCGAGCTGTCGCTGGCCGCGCTCAACGGCCCCCGGCAGTGCGTGGTGGCCGGTCCGGTGTCCGCCGTGGACGACCTGCGGCGGCGGCTGGTCGAGGACGGCGTCGAGGTGCGGCTGCTGCGCATCAGCACGGCGGCGCACTCGTCACTGGTCGAGCCGGTGCTCAACGGGTACGAGAGGCGGGTCGCCGGGGTTCGGTTGCACGCGCCGGAGATCCCGTGGATCTCCGACCGGACGGGCACGTTCGTGACGGCCGAGGAGGCGACCGACCCGGCGTTCTGGAGCGCGCACCTGCGCGAGACGGTCCGGTTCGCCGACACCCTGGACACGCTGCTGCGCCACGACGACAGCGCGCTGGTGGAGATCGGTCCCGGCCGCACGCTCACCGGGCTGGCCCGGCAGCACCCGGCGCGCTCGGCGGACCGGACCGTCGTCCCGACCATGCCGCACCCGGCCGACGAGACCTCGGGCCCGCACGTGCTGATGACCGCCGTCGGCACGCTGTGGCAGGCCGGGGTCGCGGTCGACTGGGAGGCGGTGCACGAGGGCGAACGCCGCTACCGCACGCCGTTGCCGACCTACCCGTTCGAGGGTCGGCGGTTCCGGCTGGACCTGCCCGACGACGAACCGGACGCGGTCGAGGACGTCGTCACGTCGACGACCCCGACCGAGGCCGCGGTGGCGGCGGCGTTCGGGACGATCCTCGGGTTGCGCGAGGTCGACGTGGACGACGACTTCTTCGACCTGGGCGGCGATTCGCTGCTGGCCGCCCGGATCGTCGCGCTGCTCCGCCGGGACCTCGGGGCCGAGGTCGTGGTCCGGTCGCTCTTCCGGGCCCCCACGGTGGCCGCGCTGGCCCGCCTGATCGACGGGGAGGAGCCGTGAGGTGGCTGCTGCGCAGGCACAAGCGCCCCGACGCCCCGGTTCGGCTGTACTTCTTCGCGCACAGCGGCGGGTCGGCGGGCGAGTACCTGCGCTGGTCCGACGACCTGCCGGACGTGGAGGTGGTCGGCGTGCAGACGCCGGGCCACGGCGGCCGGGTGCACGAGGAGCCGCACCACCGCATGGCCGACCTGGTCGAGGCGATCGTGGACGGGGTCGAGTTCACCGGCCCGTTCGCCTTCTTCGGCCACAGCCTGGGCGCGGCGGTCGCCTACGAGGTGGCGGTCGCCCTGCGCGACCGCGGCCTCGAAGGCCCGCGGCGGCTGTACTTGTCGGCGTTCGAGGCCCCGCACACCCGCCTTGGCGACCGCGAATTGCACGCGCTCGACGAGCCGTCGCTGATCGCGGCCGTGGAGGAGATGTCCGGCCCTCTGCCGCCGGAGATCCACGAGGACCCCGAGTGGCGGGGGCTCGTGCTGGGCGGCCTGCGGGCCGACCTGGAGATCGTCGACACCTACCGGCACACGCCGACCGCGCCGCTGGACTGCGCGATCACGGCACTGGGTGGCACCGAGGACTTCGTGGCCGAGCACGACCTGGCCGCGTGGGACCGGTGCACCACCGGGGCGTTCGGGCTCCGGATGTTCGCAGGCGGCCACTTCTACTTCCGGGAGCAGCACCATGACGTCCTCCGTTTCCTCGCCTCCGACCTTGCGGGGCTTACTCGATGAGCTGTACCGGGGCCGGGTCCGCTGGGACCTGCTCCGGCCGTTCCCCACGCAGGACACCGCGGACCGGCTGATCGGCGACCGCGCGGTCGCCGCGATCACCACCCTGCTGCGCGACCGCGTGGACCCGACGCGGATCGACGAGACCGCGCGGTTCCCGGACGGCCTGACGGACGCCTTGCAGGACGGCGGTTTCTACCGCCTGCTGCTCGACCCGGCGCTCGGCGGGCTCGCCCTGTCGCCGCTCAACGCGCTGCGCGTCGTGTCCACGGCGGCGAGCTGGTCACCGGCCGTCGCGTGGAGCCTGGCCATCGCGAACGGCTTCGGCTCCGGCTCGTACCTGCCGATCGTGGAGGAGGGTCCGCTGCGGAACCTCATCACCACGAAGGTGCGCGAGGGCATCGTGTCCGGCAGCGCCGACACCGAGACCAACGGCGCGGCCAACCACCGTCGGCACACCACGGCCACGCCGATCGAGGACGGCGCGGCGTACCTCATCAACGGCGAGAAGATCTTCACCGGCAACGGTCCGCTGGCCGAGCTGATGGACGTCTCCGCGACCGTCACCACCGACGGCGTCGAGCAGATCCGGCTGTTCTTCGTCGACACCGGCACCCCCGGCTTCTCCGTGGTGAGCCACAACGAGTTCATGGGCCTCAAGGGCGTGCCCATCGGCGTGCTGAGGTTCGAGGACGTCCGCGTGCCGGCCGAACGCCTGCTGCCCGCCTCCGCCGACGAGTGGCGCTACGCGCCGGAGATCGCCCGCCTCGCCACGCTCGCCCGCACGCTGATCATCTCCTCGCCGTCGCTGGCGATCGCGAAGCTGTGCCTGGTGTGGTCGCGCGAGTTCGTGAACCGCCGGATCATGGACGGCAAGCCGCTCGGCGAGTACGAGGAGATCCAGCGGACCGTCGCCCAGACCGCGGCGGACGTCTTCCTGATCGAGTCCGTCATCGAGTGGGGACTGCTGGCCCAGGACCGCACCGACACCCAGCCGGACCTGACGTCGGCGAAGAACCTCACCAGCGTCACCTGCTGGCGGGCGGTCGACCGGACCATGGCGCTGCTCGGCGGCGAAGGCTTCGAGACCGCGCGCAGCAAGGCCAGGCGCGGCACGACTCCCCTGCCCGTGGAACGGTTCCTGCGCGACGCCCGCGGCCTGCGCATCGCCGGTGGCGTGGACTTCCTGCTCGACTTCTGGACCGCCGAGTCCGGCCTCGCCGCGTTCTACCCCTCCGCACCCGACGTCGACCCGGCCGAACCGGTCGACGACGAGCACCTGTCCCCGCGCTGCCGCGACCACCTCCGGTTCCTGACCGCGCAGGCCGAGGCGTTCGGCGACCTGTGCCGACGGCTGACCGGCGAGCGCACGCAGGAAGACCTGCTGCGCGCCGAGCACACGGTCATCCTGGTCGGCCGGATCGGCAACGCCCTGCTGGGCATGGCGATCGTCCTGGCCCGCGCCGCGCACCTCGCCGAGCACGGCGACCCGTCCGCGCTGGACCTCGCCGACATCGCCTGCGTCGACGCGCGGCAGCGGCTCGTGGCCCTGTGGCCGCAACTCGACGGCTCCGACGAGCCCGACTACTCCGGCGTCAGCGCCGCCTGGCTGCACGACGACCGGCTCGACTGGCTGACCGGCGACGTCATCACCGACATCCCCACGATCACGAGAGGCGAGACCGATGTCTGACACCGTCCACGACCTGGTCGCGGCACGCACGCGGGCGCACCCGGACCGGGTCGCCGTCGTCGCCGGGACCACGACGCTCACCTACGGCGGGCTCGACGACACCGCCGCCCGGCTCGCGGGCAGGCTCGTCGAGCTCGGCGTCACGCCCGGCGACGCGGTGGGCGTGTTCCTGCCGCGGTCGGCGGACTTCGTGGTCGCGGTGCTCGCGATCCTCAAGGCGGGCGGCCACTACGTCCCCCTCGACCCCGACTACCCCGCCGCCCGGCTGGAGCTGATGCTCGACGCGGTCCACGCCCCGGTCGTGATCACCGGCGCGGGCCTCACCCCGCCCGCGCACGCCGGCGCGGTGCTGCGGGTCGACGACCTCGGCGACCCCCTGCCGCCTCGGACCGCGCACCCGGACGACCTGGCGTACACCATGTTCACGTCCGGCTCGACGGGCGTGCCGAAGGGCGTCGCGGTCCGCCACCGCGGCGTCGTGCGCCTGGTCCGCGACCCCGGCTGCGTCAGCCTCGACGAGACGGACACCGTGCTGCACCTGTCCTCGCCGTCGTTCGACGCGGCCACGTTCGACATCTGGGGCGCGCTGGCCAACGGCGCGAAGCTCGTCGTCGCCCCGGCGGGCCGCCCGTCCGTGGTGGAGATCGGCGCGCTGCTCCGCCGCCACGCCGTCACCACGGTCTTCTTCCCCACAGGCCTGTTCCACCTCATGGTCGACGAGCGCCTGGACGACCTCGCGCACGTCCGGCAGGTCGTCGTCGGCGGTGACGTCCTGTCCGCCGCCCACTCGCGCACGCTGGTCCGCGCGCTCCCGTCGTGCAGGCTGGTCAACGGCTACGGCCCGACCGAGGTCACCACCTTCACGACGTTCCACGAGGTCCGCCCGGACCAGTCGGGGACGACCCCGGTCCCCATCGGCCGACCGCTGGCGCGCACCCGCGTGCTGGTGCTGGACCACGACCTCGCGCCCGTCCCGGCGGGCGCGACCGGCCAGCTGTTCGCGGGCGGCGACGGCCTGGCGCGCGGCTACCTCGACCCGGCGTTGACCGCGGAGCGGTTCGTCCCGGACCCGTGGCTCCCCGGCCAACGCCTCTACGCGACCGGCGACCTGGCCCGCCGCACGGCCGACGGCGACTTCGAGTACCTGGGCCGCATCGACCGCCAGGTCAAGAAACGGGGCTACCGCGTCGAACCCGGCGAGGTGGAAGTCGCGCTGCGGGCCGACGAGGGCGTGCGCGACGCCGCCGTGACGATCGACGGCGACACGGCCGACACCCGCAGGCTGATCGCGTACGTCGTCGCCGACGACGTGGCCGGGGTCCGCGACCGGGTGCGCGAGGTGCTGCCGGACTACCTGGTGCCGGACGTGTGGGTGGCGCTGACGTCGTTGCCCCTCAACGAGAACGGCAAGGTGGACCGGGCCGCGCTGCCCGCGCCGGACGTGCGCGGGGGCGACGACGACGTGCTCACCGGCGAGGAGTCGGCCATCGCCGGGATCTGGCAGGACATCCTGGAGCTGACGAGGGTCGGCAGGCACGACGACTTCTTCGACCTGGGCGGCCACTCCCTGCTGGCCAACCGGATCGTGTCGCGCGTCCGCCGCAGCCTCGGCGTGGACCTGCCGCTCAGCGCGGTCTTCGACCACCCGACGGTGGCCGGGCTCGCGGAGGTCGTGCGCGGCTCACGGTAGGAGCCCCAGCGACTTGGCCCGCAGCACGGTCGCGAGCCGGTCCGTGGTGCCGAGCTTGCGGTACAGGTGCTGGAGGTGCCGGTGGACGGTGCGCGGCGAGATGTCCAGCCGACGGGCGATCGCGTCGGCGGTGAGGCCCTCGGCGAGCACCGACAGCACGGTGAACTCCCGCTGCGTCAGGCGGTGGTCGCCGCCGTCCACCGGCACGTCCACCAGCCGCACCACGGGCGCGATCGTGTCGACGACCCGGTGCCGCTCGGCCTCGGCCAGCACGGCGGCCAGCGCGGGCGGCGCGCGGTGCGGGTCGTGCGCCACCACCAGCACGATCGGGGTGCGCGGCCCGCGCCGGACCAGGTGGTCGAGCAGCGCGATCGACCACTCGTCCGCGTGGTGGACGTCGTCCAGCAGCACCACGACCCCGGTCGGACCGGACATCGCGTCCAGCATCGCCGTCACGGCGCGGTGCAGCCGGTGGTGCTCGACGTCGGGCACGCCCAGCGTCTCCCGCGCCCACCCCGGCGTCCGCAACGACCGGAACAGCCCGCGCAGCAGCAGGTTCGCGTCCTGCTCCAGGTCGGTGAACCCCTCCGGGTTCGCGGTCGCGTGCTCGAACACGTCGGCGAAGACCCCGTACGGCCGCGACCCGACGACCGCGCGGCCCCGGACGACCGGCAGCTCGTGCCCGCCCGCCAGCAGCGCGTACGCGTCGAGCAGCCGCGTCCGGCCGAGGTCGGACCGCTCGGCCACCCGCACCACCCGCACGCCCGGCCGGTCGTCGACGGCGAGCAGGCCAGCGAACCGGTCGGACGCCGCGTCGAGCTCGGCGCCGATCGGATCGGGCCGGGTCTCCACCAGTCGACCGGTGGATCCGGGTGAACCGTGGACCGCGATGC
This sequence comes from Umezawaea sp. NPDC059074, assembly GCF_042738955.1. NCBI lineage: Bacteria > Bacillati > Actinomycetota > Actinomycetes > Pseudonocardiales > Pseudonocardiaceae > Umezawaea > Umezawaea sp. NPDC059074. The sequence goes on along the minus strand of NZ_JBHYHC010000092.1, from coordinate 5,535 downwards.
TCATCCCAGTCCCCCATCGCTTCCTGGACGGCCGGATACAGCCGTATCACCAGGGATAGAGCGGCCGGACGGGTGACAAATACGTCATCTCGCAGTGCGATACGGCAACGGTTGGGGAAAATGCCGCGTCCCGGCCCCGGATGGGCCTCGTGATGCGGAAACGCGCCTTCGGCATCACGCCTGGCCCGCGCCGCGGCGCTCGATGAAGGCCGCGACCCCGTCCAGGTAGAGGGTCAGCCCGAACACGCCCTCGACGTCCTCGTCGTAGGGCAGGTCGCCGTCGAACACCCCCGCCCGGATGACCTTCGTCAACGCCGGGAGCCGCTCCGGGTCGACCACGGTCGCCAGCGCGGACCCGTACTGCCGCCCGAACGCGTCCGGGTCGTCCTCGTAGCCCGCGGTCAGGTCGATGCTCATCCGCAGCTCGCCGTGCACGTAGGTCAGCAGCCCCATGACCACGCCGACCTTGTCCGGCTCCGACAGCCCGGTGCCGGACAGCGCCCCGAGCGCCCGGTCGAACCACGACAGGTTGTTCGGCCCCACCGGCGGCCCGCTGATCGGGATCTGCACGGCCCACGGGTGCGTCCGGAACACCGCGAGCACCGCGGCGGACCACAGCCCCAGCGCCTTCCGCCACCCCACGCCGTCCGGCAGGTCGGGCGCGGGCCCGATCGCCGCGTCGGACATGAGCAGCAGCAGCTCGTCCTTGCTGTTCACGTACCGGTAGAGCGCCATCGTGGAGTTGCCCAGCCGTTCGGCGACCTTCGCCATCGACACCGCGCCGAGCCCCTCGGCGTCGGCGACCTCGAGCGCGGCACGGGTGATGTCGGCGACCGTGAGCGACGGCTTGCGCCCGCGCCGCGCCGTTTCCCGCAACCCCCACAGCAGGGCCACGGTCGGCGGCAGGTCGGTCTCGTCGGTCATCGACTCCCTCTCGTCGAGCCCAGTCTAGGAAAGCCCCTTCCGATCACCGATGCGTATGGCCTACGCTTTTAAGCGTACCTACTACGCATTGGGGGCGCCATGATCGTCGAGGCGACGGCGTTGACGAAGTCCTACGGCTCGACCGAGGTCCTCAAGGGGGTCGACCTGCACGTCCGGGAGGGCACGGTCTTCGCCCTGCTGGGCCCGAACGGCGCGGGCAAGACCACCGCGATCCGCGTCCTGACCACCTTGACCAGACCGGACGGCGGCACCGCGCGCGTCGCGGGCCACGACGTGGTGCGCGAGCCCACGAAGGTGCGCGCCGCCATCAGCCTGACCGGCCAGTACGCGGCGGTCGACGACCAGCAGACCGGCCGCGAGAACCTGGTGATGATCGGCAAGCTCATGCACCTCGGCCCCGCCGCCAAGGCCAGAGCCGTCGACCTGCTGGAGCGCTTCGACCTCCGCGCGGCGGCCGACCGGCGGGTGGCGACCTACTCGGGCGGGATGCGCCGCCGCCTGGACCTGGCCATGAGCCTGGTCGCCCGGCCGCGGGTGATCTTCCTGGACGAGCCGACGACCGGCCTGGACCCGACCAGCCGCACGACGATGTGGGACTCCATCAAGGAACTCGTGGCCGCCGGCACCACCATCGTGCTGACCACCCAGTACCTGGAGGAGGCCGACCGACTGGCCGACCGCGTCGCCCTGCTGCACGAGGGTCGGATCGCGCTGTCCGGCACCCCGGACGAGGTCAAGGCCCACGTCGGCGGACACCGCTTGGACCTGCGGTTCCCTACCGAAACCGCCCTCGCCGAAGCGGCGACGCTGTTCCGGGCCCCGTTGAGCGACGACCCGCTCGTGCTGGGCCTGCCGTCGGACGGCACCGCGTCGCACCTGCACCACGTGCTGGACACCCTGCGCGCCGCGGGCGTTCCGGTCGCGGCGGTCTCGTCGCACCGCCCGACCCTGGACGACGTGTTCCTGGCCGTCACGACCCGACACCTCGAGGAAGCCCGATGACCACCCACACCGGCGTGCGCACCGCCCTGTCCGACTCGACCACCATGATCGGCCGCAGCATCCGCCTCAGCAGGCGCAACACCGAGATGCTGATCATCTCCGTCGCCCTGCCGCTGCTGATGATGCTGCTGTTCGTGTACGTCTTCGGCGGCGCGATCGACACCGGCACGGCCTACATCAACTACGTCGTCCCCGGCATCGTCCTGCTGTGCACCGGCTACGGGGCCGCGTCCACCGCCATGGCCGTCGCCGACGACATGACCACCGGCATGATCGACCGCCTCCGCACCCTGCCGATCCGCGGCTCGGCCGTCCTGACCGGCCACGTGACCGCCAGCGTCGCCCGCAACACCGTCTCGACCACGATCGTCGTCGGGGTCGCCATCGCGATGGGGTTCCGCCCCACCGCCACGCTCGCGGACTGGCTGCTCGCGGCGGGCCTGCTGCTGCTCTACGTGCTGGCCCTGTCCTGGCTGGCCGCCGGCCTGGGCGTGGTGGCCAAGAACGTCGAGGCCGCCAGCGCCCTGAGCTTCGCCATGCTGTTCCTGCCGTACCTGAGCAGCGCCTTCGTCCCCACGCACACCATGCCGTCGTTCCTGCGGGCGATCAGCGACCACCAGCCCATCACCCCGGTGATCGAAACCGTCCGAGCCCTCCTCACCGACACCCCCGTCGGCGACAACGGCTGGATCGCCCTGACCTGGTGCCTCGGCCTGCTAGCGGCGTCCTTCACCCTCGCCACCACCCTGTTCCGCCGCCGCACCCGCGGTTGACCCACCGCCTCCTGCCCCTGTCTCGCTCCCCTGCCTTCTCTCCCCGCGCTCTCCCTCTCTCCCCGCCCCCTCGCCACCTCCGCTCCCCGCCTCCTCGCCCTGCCCGCTTTTCCTGCCCCTCCACCCCTCCCCGACCCAACCGAGCCTTATTTCGGTCGACACTGAAGCTACCGTCGACACATGAGTGATTTCGAAGCACTGCTCCGCGAAGGCGAAGAAGTCCCCGTCGAGGGGTGGGACTTCTCGTGGTTCGAGGGCCGCGCCACCGAGGAAAGCCCCTCCTGGGGCTACTCGACCCTGCTGGCCGAGCACATGGCCCGCGCGGGCGCGGCCCTCGACGTCCAGACCGGCGGGGCCGAGGTCCTCGCCCGGATCCCGAAGGCTCCCGCCCTCCTGCGGGCCACGGAGTCGTGGCCCCCGAACCTGGAGATCGCCCGCCGCAACCTGGCCCCGCTGCACGGGGAGGTCGTCCACGTCGAGGACACCGACGACCTCCCGTTCGCCGACGGCACGTTCGACCTGGTGGTCAGCCGCCACCCGACGACCGTCCTGTGGGACGAGATCGCCCGCGTCCTCAAGCCGGGCGGCACCTACCTGTCCCAGGGCATCGGCGCGGGCACCAACCGCGAGCTGAGCGAGGCGATGCTGGGACCCCTACCCACCCCAGCCGATCAACGCCTCGAGGAGCGCGCGGCGGCCGCCGGGTTGTCGATCTTCACCCTGGAGCACCAATCGCTGCGGGCCGAGTACTACGACATCGGGGCGATCGTCCACTTCCTCCGCAAGGTCCTGTGGACCGTGCCGGGGTTCACCGTCGAGCGATACCGGCCCCAACTCGCGAAAGTCCACGAACGCATCGAATCGGAGGGCCCGTTCGTCTCCCACGCACGCCGCTACCTGCTGAAAGCCGTCAAGGGGACCCCCAGTGACCACCCCAGGACGTGAAGGATTTTCACTAAAAAACAGCGTCACATAACGGTGTTTTAGGGGTCGGCAGGGGTAGGAGGGGTGGGTCCGGAGGAGGAATCTCAGTGGGGTGCCCTTACCGGAGAGCGACCTCACAGGGGTTGCTCCGATCTTCGAGCGGAGTCGCGTTGACGACACAACGAAGTGACTGGGATGCCATCGTCGTCGGTGGAGGTCTCGGCGGCCTGACGAGCGCCGCGTACCTGGCCGCCAGCGGACGCAAGGTGCTCGTCCTCGAGCAGCACGACTGGGCGGGTGGCAACAGCCACGTGTTCCGGAGGAGGAAGAAGTACGAGTTCGACGTCGGCGTCCACTACCTCGGCGACTGCGGTGAGGACGGGATCATCCCGACCGTGCTGCGCGGCCTCGGAGCCGAGGGCCGGGTGGAGTTCCACCAGCTCAACCCCGACGGGTTCGACAAGATCGTGCTGCCCGACCTCGTGTTCGACGTGCCGTCGGACTGGGCCGAGTACCAGCGCAGGCTGGAGGTGGCCTTCCCCGACGAGGTGGAGGGCATCCGCGAGTACGTGGAGGTCGTCCGGGCGACCGGCGGCGAGCAGCACTTCGCGCTCGGCTGGGCGCCGGGCGTGCCGTTCGAGGAGATCGTGGAGGGCACGCAGTACCTCCAGGGCTGGGGCTGGCACAAGCTGGTCACCCTGTTCGACCACTGCAAGATGTCGACCCGCCTGCGGACCGTGCTGGCCGCCCAGTCCCCCAACTACGGGCTCGGCCCGACCGAGGTGTCGGTCGCGACCCACTCGATGATCACCGACCACTACATCCGCGGCGCCTACCACCCCGTGGGCGGCGGCCAGATGATCGCGGCCACGTTGACGGAGGTGCTGGAGGCGCACGGCGGCGAGATGCGCACGAACGCCAGGGTCGACCGGATCGAGGTCGCCGACAACCAGGTGTCCGGCGTGGTGCTGGAGGACGGCACCGTGCTCACGTCGCCGCTGGTGATCTCCAACGCCGACTACCGCCGCACGATCCTCGACCTGGTCGGCGCGGAGCACTTCCCGCCGGAACTGGTGAAGGACACCAAGGAAGCGTCGATGGGCCTGCCGTTCGCGACCGTCTACGTGGCGCTGGACCGCGAACTGGACACGCGGCCCGAGGACGCCAACATGTGGTGGTACGCCGGGGACGACATCGAGCACCTGTACGAGAGCCTGCACAACGACGGGCAGCCGGAGGAGATCAAGCACCTGTTCATCTCGTTCGCCTCGCGCAAGGACAGCGACTCGCGGCACATGCACCCGAAGGGGCACACGACGTTCCAGCTGATCACCCTGTGCCCGCCCGGTTACGCGGGCTGGGGCGTGGAGCAGGGACCGGCCGACGGCGAGAAGTACCGCCGCAACCCGAACTACCTGGCCGAGAAGGAGCGCTTCACCGAGGCCGTGGTGAAGGCGGGCGAACGCGCGCTCGGCCCGTTCCGCGACAGCATCGTGCACCTGGAGATGGCCTCGCCGCTGACCCAGGAGCGGTACACCCGCTCGTCCGGCGGCACCCCGTTCGGCATGGCCAAGTGGGGCGACGCGGGCCAGCGGCCAGTGTTCGAGACCGGCGTGGGCGGCCTGTTCGTCGTCGGCCAGAGCACCCAGTTCGGCAGCGGCATCACCGGGGTCATGGCGGGCGGGATCGTGTGCGCGGGCCAGATCATGGGACGGCCGCTGCTGTTCGGCGAGGTCTCGAACGGCGCGGTGGTCGGCAACCGCGAACTCCTGCCGGAACGCGCCGCGGGCTGGGACCCGGTGGCCGTGTCCCGCGGCGCGGCCCGCGCCGACGCGCGCGGCCTGGCCACCCTCGCCTAGGCGCCCCACCCCCATCGCCCCCTGTTGCTGTC